>JAAEQP010000043.1 GCA_024231375.1 bacterium
CCCCGGCCTCTCCGAGCACATTGCGATCTCCGCAAACCAACTGCCCTACCGTCCCACCGAAACGCCGCCGGGCACCGGTGGACCGGAATGGGCCGGACCGGGCGTGCCTTACTGCTTCCTGTCGCGCATGCTGCTTCAACAGGAGAGCACCCGCGGCGCCGTCGAACTCATGGACCGAACTCGGAGAATGGGCTGCCTCAACTACACGATCGGCGACGCACAGGGCGACATCTGTTGCGTCGAGACAACCCCGGCGGCCCATGCGGAACTGCAGTCCGACGAGCCATTCGTGGCCCATGCCAATGCCTACCACAGTACGACGTTCCACGGCATGCCCGAGAGCGAACGCGAGAAACGCGACCCGCGTGCCTACACTGCACACCGTATGCTGTCCGAGAACGCTGACCGGCTCGACCGCGACGTCATCACCACCGCCCAGACCCATCATTTCCCCGGTCAGCAGACGGGCGTCTGCCACCACGGGGGAACGCCCGGGCGTGAGACAATCACGCTCCTCTCGTTCGTCGCCGAAGTGGGCAAAGACCGAATGTGGGCCGCATACGGCCCGCCATGCGAACACGAGTTCCTACCCTACGAAATCTGAACGCCACCCGAATGGGTGGACGAAGACTCAAGGTTGGCGAG
>JAAEQP010000044.1 GCA_024231375.1 bacterium
AACTCCGCGTCATCGACGTTCTCACCCAAGCCATGGTGTCCCGCGAAATGCAAGGCGCCATCACCCAAGACGGCGTCGTCATCGACGATCCCACACCCGAACCCAAGGCCAAGCCTTCGACCGACCCGGCCGTTGTCCCCGAAATGCCCGAACCGCCCAAACCGCGTCCTCGAAGGCTGAACCCCATGGTCGAACACCAAGCCAAATGTTGGGACCGCCTACGCAAAGCCACCGACACCTTCGAGAAATCCTTCGGTGCCGCCCAAGAAGCCGCCAACAAGCCCGGCCGGTGGACCGAGATCCTCCAGAAGACCAAAGGCGTCATGGACGACGCCCTCGCCTACGAAAAGAAACGCCTCGCCAAACTCAAGAAGCAAGGCAAACTGCCCCCTCCCGGTCCCGGCGACCCCATTCCGCCCGAACTCGTCGGAAAAGCCGGACCCTTCGGTCCCATCCCGCCCGCCATCCTCAAACTCGACGAACTCGAAGCCAAAGCCGCCGCCGGCGACCTCGAAGCCCAAAAAGAACTCGATGAGATGCCCTGGCCACCCATCTGACCCACGGGGACATGTACCCACACGCCGCCCCGGCGCAACCACATGTCCCCGAACCAAGACGGCCAACACGGAGGTCGGCCCTACCGCGGCTCCAGTGATAATCGCAGAAGCTGCAAGAACGAAGCAGCGCTGTGGTAGGGGCACGCTTCCGCGTGCCCAGGCTCCTCGGTAGGGTCGCGCTCCGTCGCGACCATCTTCGCCCTCTCCAACGGGAGAGGGTTGGGGTGAGGGTTCTCTTCCAAGTTGCGTATCCCCCCTCACAAGACACGAGCGACCGCGCATAAGCACGGCCGCCCGTAATGGTCACGCCTTTCTAATCCGCCCTCTACCGAGGCAACGCGTCCGGCGGTTGGCTCGACAACTGAGCCAAAGCCTCGCGCGTACGCGCGATCTGTTCTTCGTCCACGATGAGGTACCGGTGCGGTCCGTCCGCGGCGGGCGCAAACACGGACTTGCCCTTCTCGTTCACGGTTACCCGTCCGGGTTCGGACAGGTCGAAGTACCCGCGATCCGGCCGAACGGCCCACAACACACTGGTAAGGTCCCACGTGGGCCGCTCATGAGGCGTGGGCATATACAACTGATACGACTCGGCCAGAATGTGATGGTCCACATATGCGTAATCGCGGTCGATGCTGGCGGCGGGATACCTGATTGCCTTGCCGATCTCGAATCCGCTGTACACGATGGGCGTGGGCCAATCCGCGGCGAGTTTCTGAGCGGCCGGGATGTCCTTCACCACGTTATACTCACGATGCTCTTTGCCGTCGATGAGTGCAAAGGCGCCCGCCATAACGGACAACACCGAAACCTTCTTCGCTACCAACGCGCGGCCGTCCAGGTCGGAATGGGCGTCCGCCTTGGACTCCAGCAACCGCGCCAGATTCGTCGAGAATCCCACCTGTGCGATGGCCACCGAGTTATCCGGCTGGGCCGCCAACGCCTTGCGCAACACCTCCACCGCTTCGGGCGCGTCTTTCCCGCTCATCAGATCGTGGGGGTAACGCAGCGTGCCATCGTCCTTGGTGTCCGCCAACACCGTGAACTTGCTCTGCTGCGGCGTGGGTCCCGGACGGCACACGCCGATGGGGACACCGGGACGGCCGTAGAACGTGTTCACCGCATCGATATACGCCGCGCACTGGTCATGGTCTTTGGTGATGGTGACGGCGAGCAGTTCGCATTCGCCCCGGCTCTGCAAGGCATGAATCACACCGAGCGCCAAGGCGTCGTCCACGTCGTTGCCCATGTCCGTGTCGAAAATGAAGCGCACGGGCCGCTCGGGCGGCGCGGCCAAGTCCTGGGCGGCGGCCCCCGCGGCCGCGGTCGAAAGCAAACACATCAAACCGGTGTAGCGAAGCATTCGTCAACTCCTCCCTTGCATCGTGAGACCCAAGCTCGTCCCCGTGTCGAATCGAAGCAATTAGACGGGTTGTGGGCACCCATGTCAACTCCTGCCCAGAGACCAAATCGGTCCGTCGCGAGTCTCAGCCAAGCGCAAATCCATGCAACCTGCAACAATTTGCGCTATTCTGTGCGTCATGCCACCTTCACTCGAAGACATTGCCGCCGCGGACCCGATTGCGAAGTGATGGTTGATACGACATTGGTGGAAGGCGAATCCGTGTCCCGCCTCGGGACGTGAGAACCCACGATTAGAGGAGTTGTGCCATGGACCGCCGATCGTTCTTGAAGGGATTGGGGACAACGGCCGCGGGATTGGCGGCTACGCGGATGGCGCCCGCGTCGGCTGCCGGGGCGAATGAAGGACTGACCATCGGCGTCATGGGCGGGTCGCGCGGCGTGCTGGTGGGCCGCGAGTTTGTGGCGCAAGGCGCGCGCGTTGCTTACGCGTGCGATCCGGACGAAGCGCGCATGAACAAGGCCAAAGAGGTGCTGAACGCGGACAAGGCCGTGACGGACTTCCGCCGCATCCTCGAAGACCCGGCCGTGGACGCGGTGATTGTCGCCACGCCGGACCATTGGCACGGTCCTGCGGCAATCCTGGCGTGCGAAGCGGGCAAGCACGTGTATGTTGAGAAGCCTGCCAGTCACAACATCTGGGAAGGACGCCTGATGGTCGAAGCCGCGCGCCGCACCAAGCGCGTGATGCAGGTGGGGTCGCAGAGCCGGAGCACCACGGTGTTGGCGAACGGCATCCAGGCCATCCAGGAGGGCGCCATCGGCGAGATACTCACAGCCAAGGCCTGGAACAGCCAGCGGCGCGGATCCATCGGACACGAGAAACCCTGCGACCCGCCGGCCGGGTTCGACTACGATCTGTGGGTAGGGCCTGCTGCCATGCGCCCCTACCAGAAGAACTGTCACCACTACACATGGCATTGGTGGTACGACTTCGGCACGGGCGACGCAGGCAACGACGGCGTCCACGAGTTGGACATCGCCTTGTGGGGAATGGGATTGGAGACGCACCCGTCGCGCGTCTCGGGCTACGGCGCCAAAATGTTCCACGACGACGACCAGCAATTCCCCGACACCCAGTACGTGACCTTCGAGTATCCGGCTGAAGATGGCAAGAAGCCCCGGCTGATCGTCTACGAGCACCGCATCTGGTCGCCCTATGTGCAGGAAGGACACGAGAACGGGAACGTCTTCTACGGCACCGAGGGGTACATGGTCCTGGCCAAAGGCGGCGGCTGGAAGCTGTTTGGCCCGAAGAACGAGTTCATCAAAGGCGAGGAAGGCAAGTATTCGGTCCCGGAACACGTCACTGATTTTCTGGAAGCGATCCGCACGGGATCGACCCCCAAGGCCGACATCGAGATCGGTCATCGGTCGGCGGCCCTGGCACATTTCAGCAACATCCTGGCCCGGTCGGGCCGGGGCAGCCTCGATTTCGACCCGAAGACGGAACGGTTCACGGACGAGACTATGAATACCTGCGTTGGTCGCACGTACCGCGAAGGACACTGGGCCGTACCCGCGGGGGTGTAGGGGAAGGTCCGGCGCAACGAACACCATCAGATCACGCAAAGGCAACAGGGAGATTGTAGCAATGTCGCAGCAGCAAGACCGGGGGATGAGTCGCAGAACCTTTGTGGGCGGAGCAATGGCGGCCGCGGGCGCGCCCTTCATGATCGCGCCACGCCACGTCGTCGCGGGCGCCGAGGAAGCGCCACCCAGCGAGAAACTGAATATCGGCGCCATCGGCATCGGCGGCGTGGGCGCGCGCAACCTGGGGAATCTCGCCAAGGAGAACATCGCCGCCTTGTGCGACCTGGACGCGAAGTACTCCGAGGCGGTGTTCGCCTCGTTTCCGGAGGCGCGCCGGTACACGGACTACCGCGAAATGCTGGCCAATGACGACCTGGACGGCGTGGTCATTGCCACGCCCGACCATACGCACGCGGTGATTGCCATGGCGGCGTTGAAGGCAGGCAAGCACGTGTTCTGCCAGAAGCCGCTGACCCACACCATCTACGAAGCGCGGACCCTGGCCGCGGCCGCCAAGAAGAGCGGCCTGGTTACGCAGATGGGCATCCAGGGCCATGCGGGCGACGGCACGCGCCGGGTATGCGAATGGATTGCGGCGGGCGCCATCGGCGAAGTGCGCGAGGTGGAAGCCTTCTGCACCGACTCCTACTACCCCTGGGGCCACGCCACGTGGAGTCCCAAGATTGGCGCACGACCGACGGACACGCCGCCCGTGCCCGAAGGCATGGATTGGGATCTCTGGATCGGACCCGCGCCCATGCGGCCGTACCACCCCTGCTACCATCCCCGTGCCTGGCGCGCGTACCAGGACTTCGGATCGGGGTGGATGTCGGATCGTGGCGTACATACGCTCGACCCGGTGGTGTGGGCGCTGGGCTTGGGCCAGCCCACGCGCGTAGACGCGACCTGCACCGGCGTAACGGATGAGATGCATCCCGTGTCGGCGGTGGTGCGGTTCGAGTTCCCGGCCAGGGGCGACAAGCCGCCGGTGACGGTGACGTGGTACACGGGCCTGCGGCCCCCGCGTCCGAGGGAAGTACCGGCTGGCGAGCCCATCGGCGACAGGACGGGCGGCATCCTGTTCAAGGGCAGCGACGGACTGTTGACCTGCAACACCTACGGCGACCGGCCGCGCCTGTTGCCCGCAGCCAAGATGGAGGCGTTCGCGCCACCGGAACCCGCCATGGAACGTGCTCACGGCACCATCGAGGAAGACTGGGTGTACGCCATCAAGAACGGGACCAAGGCGTGTGCGGACTTCTCGTACGGCGGTCCGTTGACCGAGGTCTGCGCGGTGGGCAACATCGCGAAACGGTACAACGCCACCATCGAATGGGACGCCAAGAACATGAAGGTCACCAACAACGAAGAAGCGAACCAGTACGTGCGGAAACAGTACCGGGAAGGCTGGACGCTCTAGAGGTGTGGGCAATTCAGATGCAACGCTATCACCTTCGAGAGAGTAGGAAAGCGAAGCAAGAACGGGACTGACGCAAGCGGAGTCCGCCGCAGGCGGGCGAAGACGGGTCTGTCCCTTTTCTTGCGGAGCGTACCCGATTAGTCCAGGTGAATGGGGATTCGAACATGAACGCGAGCGATCTCACACGACGACAAATGTGCACGTTGATGGCGGCGGCGCCCGCCATGGCCTATGCGGCGACATCCAGCGCCGCCCCCAAGGGAGATTCCGATATGCCGAAAGTCTTGATGCCGATTGGCGACGCAACCGAAGCGATGGACACGCTGTATCCCTTCTTCCGCATCGCGGAAGACGATTTCGACGTGGTGGTGGCAGGCCCCGAGGCGCGCCTGTATCACATGTGCCTGCACGAAGTGCCGCCGAATCCCAATGTACCGTGGGACATTACCGAAGAACGGCCCGGCTACCACATCCAGGCGGAAGTGGCGTTTCGCGACGTGAATCCCGAAGAATACGCAGGCATGTTCGTGTCGGGCGGACGGGCGCCGGAGTATCTGCGGTACGACGAGGATCTCATGCGTATCACGCAGCATTTCTTCAAGGCGAAGAAGCCGGTGGCCGTGGTGTGTCACGGCATCGAAATCGTGAGTGCGGCGCGCGTCATTGAAGGGCGCACCGTGACCACGGTCGGCAAATGCGCGTTGGATTGTGAACAGGGCGGCGCGAAGTATGTGGACCAGCCCGTGGTGGTGGACGGCAACATGGTGAGTGCACGGACGTGGCACGACAACGCGCCCTTCATGAAGCAGTTCATGAAGATGCTCAACACCGCCCGGAAGAGCGCGTGATGACCCCTTCCACGCGCAAAGGTGGAACCGCTAAGGGGAGCGCCATGTCCAGACGCACATTGTTGCAGATGGCCGCCGGGGCGACCGTGTTGGGCGCGATGCCTCGCGCGCGATCCGCTGAACCGGCCGGATGTACGTTCAGTTTCAGCACCTACGGCATGAAGACGCGAAAGGTGGAAGACGCCATCGACGTCGTCGCAGGGATCGGCTACGACGGCATCGAGATGACGGCGCACTCGGACTGGGATTCCGCACCCGCGAATCTGGCGCCCGAACGCCGCGCACGCGTCCGCGATCTCCTCGACGAGAAGGGCCTCAAACTGACCTCGCTCATGGAGCACGTGTACCCGGCGAAAGACGACACGCAACACGCCAAGGACCTGGACCGGCTGCGTGCCGTGGTCGAGTTGGCCCGCGACCTGTCGCCGGACGACCCACCCCTCATCCAGACGGTATTGGGCGGCGGCGATTGGGAATCGAACAAGGAACGCATTCGCGATCGCTTGGTGGACTGGATCCACGTGTGCAAGGACGGCGGCATTGTCCTTGCCATTAAACCGCATCGGGGCGGGGTCATGTCCACACCGAGCGAAGCGGTCTGGGTCATCAAACAGCTTGACGACACGCCGTGGCTGCGCATGGTCTACGACTACAGCCACTACGCCTTCCGCGGGATGCCGGTCGAGGATACGGTGGCCACGGCCTTGCCCTACACGGCCCATATCGCGGTGAAGGACGCCGTGAAAGAAGCCGACGACAAGATTGTGTTCAAGCTCCCCGGCGAAAGCGGCGCCTTCGACTACGCGAACCTGCTACGCCTGTTCTACCAAGGCGGCTACCGCGGCGACGTGTGCTGCGAAGTCAGCGGCATGGTGTGGAACCAACCCGGCTACGACCCCGCCACCGCCGCCAAGACCTGCTACGCCAACCTAGCCCCGGCGTTTGAGAAGGCTGGGGTGGTGCGGGGGGGGGGCTGAACGGACTATGGACCTGGATGGACGAAGTGGACAAGATGCCGGACACCAATCAGGAAGGACATTAGTCATGCGTATCGTGTTTCTGGCCGTCTGTTGCCTTGCCGTTTCTACTGTTCACGCGCAACCGGCCTTGCAGGAGTTTCTGCGGCCGGGACCTGACCGGCCCGCTGACCT
>JAAEQP010000045.1 GCA_024231375.1 bacterium
CCGGCAGTTGGGTGCCGTCCTTCCGCATCATGCGAAATTCGTACGTGCTCTCGAACTCCTCCCCGGCCAGCCTGCGCCGGTTGCTTTCCACCATGTGTCCCCAGTCGTCCGGATGCACAATGGCGTCCGGATCCAACTCGGCCAACTCCTCGCGCCCGTATCCCGTCATTTCCGCGGCCCGTTCGTTGAAGAAGTCCGGCCGCATGTCGCTTGTGAACAGTGCGATCCCGTCGTTCGCGCGGTCGAACACCAAGCGGTACTTGTCCTCACTCTCCACCAACGCACTCTCGACCCTTCGCCGCTCCTCCGCTGCCCGGGCCACCCGGGCTCGCTCCTGCTCCAGCAGATGCCGCGCGCGAAGCGCCTTGAACAGGGAGAGGTAGACCGCGAACAGAAGCACCGCCACTCCGATGAGGTACCCCTCGTCGAGGAACTCTCGAACCGGCAACGGCCCCGAGAAGAACGGATGGCCTTCGATGATCGCAATGTTCTCAAGCGTGTCCAGCAGGGGTGTAGTGACAATAAGGACAGACGCGATCATTACCAGCACGGTGACGGTGCGGGCTCGGTACGCCCGGCTGAAACAGTAGACGCTTGATGTGGCGAGAATGACTGTGGCGACGAGGTAGAGGAGTTCGGGAACAGGGGCAGCCACGTCCGTGGCTCGCTCCAGGAACTTCGCCAGCAGGGCTAACCCCGTCGTCATCCCCAGTGCGATCACCACAACCACGATCAATCCCCGGTGCCCGGGCACATCGGCGATCGGGTCGGGTAGCCGCGATCCAAGGGCTGGTTCAGCACCCTTCAAGGGCGTGGTGGCGTCGGTCAGTTTCGTCATGCACGTAGGCGTCCTGTTTTCCCCGCGCCTTGCGCCCGCGGGTAGGGTAGGTTAGCAGTCTGGTTCCTCCATTGGACCAGAAGCGCAAGGGTCCGCGCAAGTGGGAGAGGGGCTACTCAAATCGTCTGGTAAGACTACCAAGTGGCGCGCACGCGAAGCTCGGACGCGCCCATTCTCCGGGACCGCCCATCACCCTGCGGGTGTTGGGGCGTCTGAGCAGAACTCAGGCGTCACCAAGCACTTCAACCGCGCCACAACTCGCTACCAGACGTTCCGGGGGGGGCTACGCAGACGGCCCCCGTGTGTCGCGGTGGTGCGTTACGCCCGAACGCCGAAACGGCGCGAGCAGTCCGAACGGCAGTAGGGGGTGCCCGCAAGTGGATCGTCGGCGGAGTGGGGGAGCACGTACGTGCGTCGTGGCCCAACCGCATCGCGCACTTCGTACCCCACAACCCCCGCCTTGAGAAGCCGCGAGAGTTGTTCGAGGAACGCGTCCCGCTCCGAAGGCGTCATCTTGGCAAGGGCACTGTGTGGTGTACACGACCGGCACGTGAGGTTCATTACCCCGTCGACCGCGTCCGCGGCCGCGAGTGAATCGGTGGGAAAGGGAACACGGGGCGCCGGCGGCTGGCTTCCCGGCACATTCGCCGGCGCCCTTGAAAACAACGTGTTGCCCTCGTTGTAGAGACGGTGAATCACCATTGCAGCCATCCTTGGCGGCTATTCACCCCGGGTACCCTCCGTGGTCCCGTCTGACTTGGTTATCGGCCGCGGCATGCCACTTCTTGAGTCTGGGTTTCACGGCCATCCGGCCATTGCGGACCCGCGTCCCGAATTGCTAGTATTGCCTCCACAAGGGAGATGTCTTCAATGCCGTCACCGCGCGTGCTCATGCTCCACAACTTCATGTCCCCCTATCGCTTGCCGCTCTTCGCCGAGCTGGCGCGTCGGTTTGACTTCGAAGTCTGGATTCTGGGAGACATCCGCCGCATCCGCGACTGGTCCGGCGAAGCGTCCGGCGACCGATTCCGGTACCGCTCCCTACCACGCTGGACCGTGCCCCTCGGCAGCAAGTACAACGTCATTCTCCTCAACTACACGCTCCCCAGAGACCTCGCTCGCCATCCCCACGACGTCCTTCTCATGTGTGGGTGGGACGCCCCCGCCATGTTCTACGGTGGCATTCGAGCACGCCTCCGCGGCGTTCCCTACGTCGTGTGGAGCCTGAGCACGCCCGCCGAACGCACCCTTGTCCGGCAGGTCACGCGCCCCGCCGTGGCTCAACACGTGAAAGGCGCCAGCGCCTGGGTCGCCTCTGGAAGCCGCGCCAAAGAGTACCTCGTGTCCCTCGGCGCCGACGCGCCCCGCACCCACTGCGCCCAGAACGTCGTCGAAAACCGCGTGTATGCCGAGGGCAGCCGAATGACCCCCGAGGATCGCGCCGCACGCCGCAGGGAATTGGGGATTACCACACCCAAGGTGTTGCTGTATTGTGGAAACTTGCTGACCCTCAAAGGCGTGGACGACCTCCTCGAAGCCTTCGCCCTCTTCTGCAAGGACCGCCGCGACGTGACCCTGCTTCTCGTCGGCAGCGGACCCCGCGAACCGGTCTACCGGACCTTCTGCGCCCAGCACGGCATTGAAGACCGCGTCGTCTTCACCGGATTCGTAGCGCCTGACCAACTCCCCGCATACTACGGCCTCTCCGACGCCCTTGTCCTCGCGTCGCGGAAGGAAGTGTGGGGTCTCGTGCTCAACGAAGCGATGGCGTCCGGACTGCCCGTCGTGGCAACCGAGGTCGTGGGGGCCGTGCCCGAGCTGATCCGGCACGGGGAGAACGGCTTCATCGCGCCCGCCCGCGATCCCAGGGCTCTGTACGACACGTTCCGGCGCCTCTTCGACGAGGAAACCGATCTCCGCGCCATGGGTGAAGTGTCCAGGCGGATTGTGGAGCCGATTACCTTCGCGCGCATGGCCGACGCCTTCGAGGCCGCCGTGACCGATGCCACGGCGCGGGCCTGACTTGGGATACGGTAGGCAATACGCCCGGCACACCCTGTTCACCGTCTCGGCCACTGTCGGCTCCGGCATCCTCTTCTACCTCCTGCGGATCATTCTGTACACCCATCTCCCCACCGACGACTACGGGCGCTTCTATGTGCTCCTTTCAGCAGCCCTCATCGTCCTTCCGATTCTCCGATTCGGATTCGAGCCCGGTCTCGTGCCTTTCGTCACGCAGTACCGCGAAAAGAACGACTGCGTCGCCATCAAGAGCATCGTCTCCGGCGCCCTCGCGATCCAAGGACTACTCGCTCTGGTAGGCATCGCTGTCGTGTGGGCGCTCGCCGAACCCATCGCCGTCCGATGGCTTCACGCGCCCCACGCGGTCAACGCGGTACGGCTGGTGGCCCTCCATGCAGGCCTCAGCCTGGCCTTCACCACGGGCATGGCGTTCCTTCTCGGGATGCAGTCCATCGGCGCACGCAGCCTCTGCGACTTCGTTCGCGTCGTCGTGTGCGTCAGTGCCGCATGGCTCCTTCTCCACGCCGGCTGGGGCATCGAGGCCGCGGCTGCGGGGTACGCCGCCGGGGTGACGGCGGGCGCTCTGGCGATCACGGGCGCCGCCTGGATCTTCCATCGGTCCGTGGTGGCGGCGTCCCTGGCGTGGCGGCCCGCGCTGCTGAGGACCGTCTTCCATTCCGGCAAGTACCTCACCATCGCATATGGCGGCGTCATGATCTTCTCCCAAATGGACACGGTCATGATCGGGTTCCTCATGCCCGGCTTCACCGCCGCCGCCGCATACCAACTCGCCGTGCCTACCGTCACCATCCTGTACAGCGTTCTCCTGGCCCTGGGTGTCAGCTTCATGCCCATGGTCGCGACCCTCGTCCACCGCGGCGAACGCGACCTTCTCGCCGACGGCGTCAGCCGGTTCTTCGAGGCCGCCGCCGTCGTGCTCCTTCCCGCAACCGTCGTGATGGCGTGTTTCTCGGACGTGCTCATGACCCTCCTTTTCCGCCGCGACATCCTCAACGCCCCGGATGCCTTCAACATCCTGGCCGTGGGTTCCGTGTTCTACTTCTTCTGCTACTTCACCCTGCAAATCTTGGCCGGTATGGGGCGGACCCGCGCCGCATGCATCGCCGTGTCCGTGTCCCTAGGACTCAATCTCCTTCTCAACATCGTGCTCATCCGGTTCTTCGGCATCCGAGGCGCGGCCACCGCCACCGTACTCAGTCACGTGGCGGCCACCGTGCTCGGGCTCCGCTACGTGCGCCGGGATCTTGCCGTGGCCTTCCGCTGGAAGACCGCGCTTGCCACCGTGACCGTCTGCGCGCTCCTGGCTGCCATCGGTCACGGCGTCCGTGGCACAGCTCTCTTCGACCACCATCCCATCGTCACCGCCGGGACCGTTGGCGCGGTCATGTACGGAACCGCCCTGTTTGCCCTGGAGGCACTCGGGTTCGCGCGTCTTCGGCAGCTCGCACGAGTGACGATGGGCAGAAACCGGCCGGAATAGCACTATTCGCAGGCAAGACGCCCCCCTTCCACCGAATTGAGTTGACTTGGTTGACCGCTGTCGTGTAGAACCATAGTAGAGGACTTGGGATCCGACGCTTGGGGAAATTCTTGACACATGCGCGTCGTATCTGCACAATGGTGATGTGATACATATCGGCAGGCGAATTGTGTCTGCTCGGGAAGCCACCTGAAGGGGGGGCTCGACGCGAGCGTCGGCCGTCGTGCGCAGTCCAATGGGCATTGCCCGTCGGGCCGCGATTCGGTGGTTGTTCATGGGGTGAG
>JAAEQP010000046.1 GCA_024231375.1 bacterium
ATCGCTTCGGTTCGGAACCGAGAGGCAACCCGTCGTCATGAAGCTCTTGTGCCTGTGCAGCGCCCTCGATCTCAAGGCTGGCTACGGCTGCACGCCATCGTGGTGGCAGTTCTTCAAGGGACTCTACGAACTGGGTCACGAGGTCGTCGCCATTCCCTACCAGGGCGCTGCCATCGAAAGCCCCTGGTGGCGGTCCTACCCCAACCCCTGCGAATTCGAGGGGCGTGCCTTTGCCATGGCCAAACGCTTTTCGGGGTCCGGCGCGGCCACGTCGACCAATTCCGGGTTCGCGTCTCAGGCCGTTAGGGGCGCCATCGACCACTGGGTACGGCCCCGATGGGAACGGCGTATCGACGAGGTTATGACTGCCGAGACCGATATTGGGGCCGTCATCGTGTTCAGCATTCCCGTCAACCATTTCACCGGTCTTCCCACGCGGATACGGTCGCGATACGACGTGCCGGTCCTGTTCTTCGACGGCGATGTGCCGGCCAGTCTGCCGCGATTCGGGGGGTTTGCCTCGGGATTCCGCATCTACGACGGCGCGGACCTGTCCGAATACGACGCGTTCATGTGCAATTCCGAAGGCGGCGCCGAAGACCTCCGGTCCATGGGTGCGCGGGCCGTCCATCCCATTCATTGGGGCGCGGACCCCGACCTCTATGCCCCGGTCGACATCGACGAAGACCGGGACGTGTTCTTCTACGGTCTGGGCGTCGAATACAGGGAGGACTGGATCGAGTCCATGGTTGCCGCGCCCAGCCGGGCATTGAGCGATGCTTCGTTTGCCGTGGGCGGGCGCGGGTTCGACGCGGACCTCGGCGCGGCCAAGCCATGCGGCGAAGTGCCCTTCAGCCGGTTGCGCCATGCCTGCGGCCGCAGCCGCATCAACCTCAACATCACCCGCGACGCACACGCCAGCGTGTTCGCGTCGTCCAGCATGCGACCCTTCGAGCTTGCCGCCTTGGGCTGTTGCATCGTCAGCAATCCTCACGACGGCATCGAAACCTGGTTTGAACCCGACCGCGAGATCGTGATCGTCAACAGCCAGGACGAAGCCATCGACGCGTACCGGACGCTGTTGGCCGATGACGCTACCCGCCGCGCCATGGGCGAGGCCGCGCGTCAGCGTGTGGTCGAGTGTCACACGCACCGCCACCGGGCCGAGTCCATCGTCAAGGTGGTCGAAGGCTTGTGAGGGGCGGGACATCCATGCGAATGCGCTCCAAAGGACTGAAGCGTGTCCTTCAGATCGCTGCCGCTCTCAGCCTCATCGTTGTGATGGTCTTTGTCGGCCTTCGATGGCGTGCGGCGCGCGTCCAGCAGTCGCTGGATCGCAGCCGGAAACGGCTGGCTCGCGAGATCGAAACCCCTGCGTTCCGCTACTACCGCCAACTCGCCGAAAGGGACGCCGTCTCAGCAGGGACTGAATGGGCGCCACTGCCGGATCTCGGCCTCGTTCCCCTAGACGAAGCCAACGACCTGCCCTTGCCGGAAGCCTCGTGGGTCATCCTGGAGACGCTGGAGGAACGAACCGACCCGCCGCCCCAATCAGACGGTTCTCCCGACGAGTGGGAGTACCTGAAGGTTCGGGATATCGCATCCACGCCTCTCTGCGACTGGACCGCGGAGGAGCGTCAGCGTGTTGAGGCATTCATGGCGACCCGAGACGACCTCGTCGAGTCGTTGCGGACGCTCATCGCGCGGGGTGGGCCGGTTCTGCTGCCGCAGTGGGGGACCGGGGACCGAGAACTCTACGGGTACTCCCTTGGGCTTCGCAACGCAAGTCGCTTCCTGCGCCTGGCGGCCATGGGGCGCGCTGCGGCAGGGAACGAGGAAGCCGCCTTCGGGATTCTGAACGACGTCAGGGCGCTGGGCGAACGAGGCGAGTTTGGGCCTTCGCCGTGCTCCATCCGTTGGGGAGCGTATGGCGAGGCCATCGGAGTGGTTGAGGCGATGACGGACCGCAGGGAAGTCGATCCCGAATTGGTCCTGCGGTTCGTCGAGAGTTTGAAAGGCGCGCACGGACGGGGCGCGTTCGCGGAATCGCTTCCGGGCTCGATCTACTCGGGCTTGAAGGGATTGGAGGCACTCGACCAAGGGCAGGTCTCCTACTCCTTCTACTCGCCGTGGCAGCGCCTCCTGATGCTCCTCTACGACGAACCTGCGGGAAGTCTCTATCGCGCACGTGATGAGGTCACACTCATTGAATGGGGACTGCATTACGCCAGCATCGCCGACAAGCCGTACTACGAAGCGCGTTCATCGTTCCGGGACGCCGAGGCCCTACCCGATTCCCTTATCATCTCCGGTCCCGTCCTCTACTGCATGCAGCTCGAGTTCTCGTCCCAGGCCGGGCACGAAGCTCTGGCGGACCTTACTTGCCTCGGGCTGCTCATTGAGGTGCATCGGAAGACCCACGGCGCGCTGCCCGCCGACCTCGACGAAGCGGCCGCCCCTCTCGGAGAGCCTGCTCCCGTGGATCCCTTCACGGGGGCTCCTTACCGCTATCTGCCTGACGGCGACACGTTCCTCCTCTACAGCGTCGGACGAAACCTGCAGGATGACGGTGGATTCCACGACTACAGCTTGGGGGACATCGTCTGGCGTGGCAGGGCGAAGGAGGAACTCACTGAGATGAGACAAAGAGCAACGCTGGAGCTGATGATGCAAGAGTTCGGAGTCGACCTCACCGAGGACTCGGAGTAGTTGTGCGCGAAGGGCAATCGCACTTAATTCGAGTGGCGTCTCTTCTGTGCTGTTCCGTCAGGGGCACGAAGTCCCGCAAGGGACGACCCGAGCTTAGCCCCGTGCTTCAGCACGGGGACACCACGCCCCCTCACGGACAAGTCCCGTAGGGACGATCGAATCTGCACGACGCCCCAGGGCGGAACCGTCTTCTTCCTCTCGTGTCGGCGCTGGCGAGTCTCCCGGCAGCCGGCACCCGCTCCCCGCGGGCGGCGGGGAGGTCGGCCGTCCCTGACGGGACTTCGTCGTTGGGGTGGGGCGGATCCCCGCACTGGAAGTGCGGGGCTAAGCTCGGGTCGTCCCTGGCGGGACTGGCGGGACTGGCGGGATCCGGAAGTCGCGTCCACTGAGGCGGTCCTGATCCCGGCCAGTCCTCGCGGCGTTTTGGTGCGACTGTCCTGATCATCCGCCCGGAAGCCAAGCGCCAGTCCGTCCCAGTATGGTATTCTCATGTACGGAGGTTCCATGACGA
>JAAEQP010000047.1 GCA_024231375.1 bacterium
AGGACGTAACGTTCGAAGTCTTGGGCTACTACAGCGGCGGGGTGTTCATCAACGTTGCCCCGACCTTCACGGACGCCTACCATCTGGCCTCCGATTCCGTGTGCGTTGACGTGGGCGAATCCGTAGCGGGCCTGCCCAGCACTGACCTTGATGGTGACGCTCGCGTTGTCGGCGCCGCCGTCGACATAGGGGCAGACGAATTCAGCACCGGGGGCGGTTCCGGCGGTGGGGCGTGCGTGGCCCGGTACCGGCACGAAGCGGCCGGCCTACAACTGGATAGCCAGGGCGACAACGACCTGACCAACAACGGGGTGTCGCTGCGTACCTACGGCGAGATGGAAGGAGACAGCTGTGGGAAGTACTCGCACACCGAGGGCGACTACCAGGTCCGAACGGACGTGAGTCTGAGTGCCGATTTTCCCGGCAAGTCAGGCACGTCCAACGGGTCATTCACGATCTGCGGCTGGTTCCGCTCCGGCTGGTTGTGGTCGAACGGGAATATGGAAGTCGTCAAGAAGTACAATGCCGGCGCGGACCAGCGCTCGTTCAGCCTGCGGGCCAACTGTGTCAGCGGTGTAAGGAAATTCCAGTTGGTGATCGGTCATACCAGTGGCACCCTCGAAGAAGCGTATCTGCACGCTTCACCGATCGGCACGGGTGTATGGTATCACGTAGGTGCCAGTTGGGATAACGATACGAAGGCCTGTCGCATCCGGGTTTACGACGCCACGGCGGGCGCTATCCTTGGCACGGATCTGACAGATACGGGCAGCAACGAGATGAGTCCGACTAGTGCTGAT
>JAAEQP010000048.1 GCA_024231375.1 bacterium
GAAGATGTGCCCAGTCAGCGGATTGGCCGGCACCTATGTGTTGTGGGCCGTTCAGGCCGACGCGGTGGAGCGGTTGCAGGCGCGGGGCGTGAACCCGACCATCTTCCGCAGTGTCCATGTCAGCGGACCCGAGTACATTGAGAAGCAACGCGAGCAATTCGAGAAGCAGGGAATCTAGCACCCAGCGAAACAGCGCGCGAACCTGGACCGGGATCGTTCTGGAAGGATAGAAGCATGCCGAAGAAGACCGAATACACCATTCACATGATTGGCCACGGACACATCGACCCGACATGGCTTTGGCGTTGGACGGAAGGGTACGAGGAGGTGCGGGCCACGTTCCGTAGTGCCCTCGACCGCATGAAGGAGACGCCGGAGTTCAAGTTCACGGCCAGTAGCGCGTGCTTCTACGAATGGGTGAAAGTCTGCGACCCCGAGATGTTCGAGGAGATCCGAAAACGGGTCAAGGAAGGGCGCTGGGAAGTCGTGGGCGGCTGGTGGATCGAGCCGGACTGCAACGTGCCGGGCGGCGAGGCACTGGCGCGGCACGGGCTGTATTCACAACGGTTCTTCCAACGTGAATTTGGCAAGAAGGCGCGGGTCGGCTTCAACGCGGACAGTTTCGGGCATGCGGGCACGTTTCCCCAGATCTACAAGAAATCGGGCATCGACTACTACGTATACATGCGCCCGGACCCGGAAACGGAGATGGACTACCCGGACGGCACGACCTTCCACTGGCGCGCGAAAGACGGGTCTGAGATCCTCGCGGCCAACATCCGACAGTGCTACAACTCGGACGGCGATCACACGCGGCGGCGCATTGAGACGCTGCCCGACGACCAGTACCTGAATCCCGGCCAGCGGGACATCATGGGCTACTACGGTGTGGGAAACCACGGCGGCGGCCCGACGAAACTGGCCATCCGGGTCATCAAGAAGGCCCGGAAGGACAAGGACATGCCCGAGGTATTGTTCTCCACGACGGAGGAGTACTTCGAGCACTTCCTGGCGAAGATGGACGCGAAGGATATCCCCACCATCGATCACGATTTGCAGCACCACGCCCGCGGCTGCTACAGCGTGCATGCGGAAGTGAAGCACCTGAACCGCGCCGCGGAGCACGCGCTCATGTCGGCGGAACGCTTCGCGGCAGCGGCATGGTTGCTCCAGGGCCATCCCTATCCCCAACAGAAGATCGAAGAAGCCTGGAAACTGGTGCTCTACAACCAGTTTCACGACATCCTGGCGGGCACCAGCATCGAGGTATCCTACGACGACACGCGCGACCAGTTGGGGTCGGCACGCAACACGGCCATGGAAATCCGCAACGAGTCGCTTCAGACCATCGCGCGCAAGGTGGACACGTCCGCCGAAGGCAATACCATCATGGTGGTGAATCCGCTGCCGTGGCCGGTGAAGCAGACCGTGAAGGCGACGGCCATCGTGAGCCGGACGCTGGAGACGCCGCTGCACGTGGTGGACGAGAAGGGCAAGACGGTGCCGAGCCAGCCGGTGCTGGGCGAGCGCATTGGCCACACGGACTACGTGATTACGGCGGACGTGCCCGCCACGGGCTACCGCTGCTACCACGCGCGATCGGGCGCCAAACCGGTGAAGCTGACGCGTACGCTCCAGGGCGACCGGCACAGCCTCGAAAACGACTGGTGGCGGATCGAGTTTGACCCCTATTCCGGCGAAATGTGCCGGTTGTACGACAAGAGGGCCAAGGTCGAAACCCTGAAGAAGGGCAACGTGCTGGCCTGCATGATGGACCAGTCGGACACGTGGAGCCACGGGTACGACGAGTGGCGCGTGGAGGCGGGCCGGTTCGCGGACGCGTCGTTCGAACTGTACGAACTGGGCGATGTCCGCGCCACGGTGCGCATCGTGCAGCGGTACGGGTCGTCGCTGGCGGAACAGTTTGTCACCATCTACCGGGATGTGGACACCATAGACTGCAAGTTCCGCATCAATTGGCAGGAACGGTACACCATGCTGAAGTTGGCGTACGAAACCAACGTGGAACCGGGCACCGCCACCTATGATTCGCCTTACGGATACGAAGAGCGCAACACGGAGGGATTCGAGGAACCGGGCCAGCGGTGGCTCGACCTCACGGGCAAGGTCAAGGGCAAGGCCTACGGATTCGCGGTCCTGAACGATTCGAAGTACGGGTTCGACGTGCGCGACGGCGTGATGCGGGTCACCATGCTGCGCAGTCCGGCGTACGCGTTCCACGACAATGCGCGGCACGACGCATCGGAGCCGTGGCCCATCATGGACCAGGGCTGGCACACCATCCGCATTCAGTTGGTCCCGCACAAGGGCGGTTGGCAGGCGGCGGGCGTCGTGAAGAAGGCGTGGGAACTGAACGAACCGGCCTTCACCCACATCGAATCGGCCCACAAGGGCAAGCTGCCCCAGAGCGCCTCGTTCCTGGGCGCCGACGCGGCCAACGTGCTCCTCAGCGTGGTCAAACAGACCGAAGACGGCGAGGACATCGTCGTGCGCGGATACGAGACCGCCGGCAAGCGGGCGAAAGCAACCATTGACGTGGTGGGATTGAAGAAACCGGTGGCCGTGTCATTTAAACCCCATGAAATCAAGACGATCCGCATCAACCGGAAGACCGGCAAGGCGGTGGAAACAGATCTACTGGAAGAGTAGCGGCCGACGGAATCGGACCGATCAGTCCGATCTGGCCGAAAGCTGACAGCAGACCGCCGACAGCCAGGCTTCATCCCCCAGCTTGTGCCACCACAAGCCGGTGGAGTACACTTCCCCATACTCATTCGGGGGCGGTACCCGCGTGTTCCGTGTTAGCGGGCACCCACCGTCCCCAAGGGGAACATTGTCGCAAGGAGAACGCTCTGTCATGTCGCAAGAAGAACACGCTGCCGTATCCGGCTTGGACAAACTGTATGAATTCGACCGGGAGCCGGTCTCGGAAGACAAGCTCCAGCCAGGAAAGCATTTCGCCGGGCTACTCGCGGGCGAACACGTGGCCGGGACGGAATTCGTCATCGGCGCATTGTTTGTGGGCTGGGGTGCTAGCGCCTTCGACGTGTTTGTCGGCCTCGCCATCGGCAACCTACTGGCGGTGATTACCTGGGCGCTCCTGTGCGCACCCATTGCCACCCAGACGCGGCTCACCCTCTACTGGTACCTCCAGAAGATCGCGGGGCCTGCGACCACGGTCGTGTACAACATCCTCAACGCCGTGCTCTTCTGTGTCCTGGCGGGATGTATGATTACCGTGTCCGCGTCGGCCGTGCGCATTCCTTTCGGCATACCGCCGCAGACAAACTGGTACCCAGAGAGCATGGGATTCGTCGTGGTGGTGTTGGTCGTAGGCGCGGTGGTAACCGCCCTCGCCATTCTCGGCTTCAAACGCGTGGCCCAGTTCGGGTCCGTGTGCTCGCCGTGGATGTTTCTTATGTTCCTGGGCGGCGCGGTGGCCATGCTGCCGGTGGTCTACCAGGCGGCCAGCGGAACCGGCTCGGGGTTCTGGCACATGGCCAATGAAGTCATTTGGACCGGCAAGGCGCCGGACGGGGCTCCCAAGATCTCCTTCTGGCATGTGACGGCATTCGCTTGGATCTGCAATCTGGCCATGCATGGCGGCCTGTCCGACATGGCCCTGTTTCGCTACGCCAAACACCCGGCCTATGGCCTCTACTCGGCATTCGGTATGTTCTTCGGCCATTATCTGGCCTGGATCTTCGCGGGCATCATGGGCGCGGCCGCCGGCATCGTACTCAAGCTGCCCATCACCGAACTCGATGCGGGCGGC
>JAAEQP010000049.1 GCA_024231375.1 bacterium
CCGTCATGATTACGCCGCGGTGGGTACGAACCATGGCGCAACCCATTGCGATCCCGGATGTGTTGGCGTACCTGGACGCCGCCCTCGATCTGGACCGCGAGGACCACGCCATCTACGAAATCGGCGGCAAGGAACCGACGTCCTACGCAGGACTGATGAAGGAATACGCGCGAATTCGCGGTCTGCGGCGATTCATCATCCCCGTTCCGGTGCTAACGGCCCATTTCTCCAGCCACTGGCTCAATCTGGTCACCCCGGTGTATTCGCGGATCGGCCGACGCCTCATCGACAGTCTCACCACACCGACTGTGGTACGCGACGAGGCCGCGTTGCGCGACTTCGACGTCCACCCCATGGGCGTCCGGGAAGCCATCGATCAGGCCCGATACGAGGAGGAGCAGGAGAACGTGGAAACCCACTGGGCGGACGCTTTGTCGTCAGTGGGCGGCCGGAAACACTGGGGCGGCGTGGTCTTTGGAAACCGTCTGGTCGACCTGCGGACCGTGCACATCGACGTGCCGCCGGCTTTCGCGTTTGCGCCCATCCGGAAAGTGGGCGGCCGGAACGGCTGGCCCTACGCCAATGTGTTGTGGCACCTGCGCGGCCTCCTGGACCGCCTGATCGGCGGCGTGGGCATGCACCGAGGCCGCCGCGAACCGGACTGGTTGCGGGTGGGCGATGCGCTGGACTGCTGGCGGGTGGAAGCCTTCGATCCGCCGTGGAAACTGGTACTGATTGCCGAGATGCGTATGCCGGGACGGGCATGGCTCCAGTTCGAGAACACGCGGGAAGACGGCGGCGTCCGCATTTCGCAAACTGCCATCTTCGACCCGGCCGGGGTCGGTGGTGTGGTCTATTGGTACGCGCTGTGGCCGTTCCACGAATTCGTGTTTTCGGGCATGCTGCGCAACCTGGCGCGTCAGGCCGTGCGGGAGTACGAATCCGAGCAAGGCGGGAACGCCCATCGGCATACCGCGTGACGCGAATCCACGTGATCAAACGGCCCCCCTTTTGCCATTCACTCCCAGGTGAGAATGGGGTGGCTCTCTCAGACTTCAAGGAGTACGGCATGCAACGTTTCCTTGGGCGGTTCGCCTGCACGATATGCTGCCTTGCAGCGATCTGGCCGCGCCCGGCTTCGGCGGAGGAAGTAGGACGTACCTTTCTGACGATTGGCCAGTTGTACGGACGCACGTCGCTGCCGATCGAGGAGATCAATGCCAACGCCTCGTTGCCCTTTCGCCTGTCTGCGCGCTATTCGATGCGGCCCGAGGCGTTTCCCTGCCTTCAACCATTGCCGGACACCCCCGGGCGCCTGCCTGAGGTTGTCAGCGCCTTGGTGGGATATCGCTACAACGAACTGGCGGCGCTGGCGCGCAAGGGGCTCATCGAACCGTTGGACGACCTGTTTGACGAAGCCGGCATCGACCCCAAAGAGTTCCTGCCGCCGAACGCCTACGGCGCGGTCCATTTCGACGGCCACATCTGGGCCCTGCCGCACCGCATGCAATTCGTTCTGGCATCCTTCGACGAGTCGTTGCTGGATAGTGACGGCCTCGATCCGGCGATCGATTCCTGGCAGGCGTTCTGCCTGGCCACGGAGGCGGCGGCGGGCCTGGGTTCGGGGCCGCAACAAGGGTTCGACAGAGGCCAGGTGCCTGTCTACGAGATCACGGCGCTCCTCCTGCACCTCTTCGAGCGGGAGGGGATCCAACCCGATGAGATCGGCGCATTCCAAGAGGTCATGGGACGATTGGCGACGGGTGGCGCACTCGAAGGGCCGGCGTGGGCGCGGAAACGCGCGGTTACGCTGGAGACCTTTCACACGCTGGGACCTGGCCGGCGGGTCGTAGTGTTGCCGCCGAGCAACGCGTTGACAGCGCCTGTGGGTGCGGAAGAAGCGACGCGGGTCGGTTTCATGGAGGCCTTTGCCCTTCGCATCAACTCGGACGAGAAACGGGAGGGCGCGCGGCAGTTCTTCCGGTGGTTAATGCGCACGCAAACACAGATGGCCTTGATGGATGCTTCGCGCTGGGATGTGCCCAAACAAAGCCGCGCGTTCAGCAATTGCCATGTACCTCTGTACGAGCCCGTGCTGGAGTTTGCTGCCTTCGACGAATGGTGCAATGAATACCCGGTCTATGCCGAATTCGCGCGTGCCTTGAGGGAGGTGGACCTGACCGAGGCCACCAATAGTCTGGATGTTGAGACGGCCGACCGGACCTACCGGGAGCTGTGCAGCCATGTATGGGAGACCGACGAGCCCAACGATCTCATCGGCGCGATGGGCGGGTTCGTCAGCATGGCCCAGGCGGCAGGACAGCGGCCCGCGCCAGGCGTGAACAAGCCCGAAGATTCCGCCACGTCGGCTACCGCGGAAACGGAGGCCGCCCGCGGGGCCTCGTTGGCCCTGATGCGCCAGGGCGACATGCTGGCGCACGAAGGCGACTACCGTCAGGCAGCAGCGGCTTGGCTGGAAGCATGGATACAGTCGCCAGAGTGTGGTGAGGACCTGCATGTCCGTCTGTTCGAGGCCTGGATGAAGGAGGGCGAGTGGCTGGCGCCGTTGCTCGTCGGCGGCGAATCCTTGAACGATGCGGCCCTTGATCCCCTGAAGCGGCGCATCCTGAATCGCCTCGAACCGGGGAGGGAGCCGACCGCGCTGGACGAAGGCATCGGAAGGATCGGCAGTGTGCTGGCAGCGGGCGATCTTGGATCGATCTGCGACACGTTGGAGATGGTTCTAGCCAAGGCGATGGCAGATGAGGTCCCGGTTCAGGAGAAGACGGACTTCGGTCTCGCCGTCTTCCTGCTGGGTGGTTCGCGCGACATAGGGTTTCCATGGCCGGATCGCCTCACCTTCGCTCAGGAGAACCGGTTCCATGCCATCCGGCGAAAGGCACTCGATATGGGCATGGACTCATTCGATGCCCTCACCCTCGACATGCAAGCCTTTTACGCCCTGCGTATCGCGGAACGGCGCATGGACGGCGTCCAAGTGCGACAGGCCGTTGACGTGCTGGCAGATATGTGGCGAAATCCCAACATCGCGAAACGCTGGCGGGAACGTCTTCTCGACCGATACGCGACGATCCTCGCGGACGAATGCGCCCGCCCGGAGGACGCAGCCGACGCATACACGGGGTATTGCAGTTGGCACAAGGACGCCCCCAAGGTATTCCTGAAACGCGCGGACTCGCTCTACACTCGGGCGCGAATGCCGATGCGGCGATGATTCCGCGATCTCAGAAGAGAAACGCGGACGGAAGGACGACAGGACACTGAGTGGCATGCGCAATATGACGGTCTTCTTGATATGCCTATTGACGGCGGCAGGTGCGAACGCCGGGAACGCCGGCGATCTGGCCGTTCTCGGCGCATGGGACTATCCGCCGGGCGTGTGCCGCGTCATCGTGCGCAACAATGGCGCCGGTGCCGTCGATCTCTCAGCCCCCCGGATTGTCGGCGGTCAGGATGCGGCGCTCCCAGTCCTCTGGACGGTCGCGGACCCACCGGTAGTACCGCCGGGCGGCCTGTCCTACGTGACGTATCGCTTCGAACCGGGGCGCACCGGTCAGAGCCCGGGCCTGGAGCGTCACGTCCTCCACACGGAGGGGACGGAGTGCTCGTACGCGGCCCCCAGCAAACCGCCGCTCGCCGTCACCTACCTGGTCTTTGACGAGGACCGGGGCCGCGCATACCTGTACCTCAGGAACCCGGGACCGCAGGCCCGCCGCGTGGAGAGCGTAGTACTAGACGGCCGACGGATAGAAATTGGCGCGCCGGTGGACATCGAGGCCGGGAGCGTGAATCTCGTGTTGGGACGCTGGGAGGGTCCGACGCAGGCACCCGGCGGGGCCCCGTGGAGTTGCGTCGAAGTGGGCATCGCGGGCATGGGAACGGCCTACCTTCCCGGTCGCCTGTTCCGGCCGGATCACGCCTTCGCGATGCCCGAGTTGGACCTGTCGCCCACGATGCGGTGCGTGACCCATCGTTACGGTCCGCCCTATGAAGCGGGCAAGAGTGCCGTATCCGCGCTGCATGCGGCGTCCGGCTCTGTGCGTACGTTGGCATTCTGCAACGTCGACATCGTGAACGACGGACCGGCCTCGTACGCGTCCCTGTTCGAGCGCGCCCGCATTGAACCGCAACCGGCGTTCTCGGACGATTGCTGGGTGGGCAACCATGTCGATCCCATCCGGGACTCTGTTCAGCGAACCAAGACCTACTCGGAACCCGGCGTGTTCTATCCAATCATGTTGGCGGAGTTCATCCACAGAACGGGGGCGCCGTCGTTTCCGATCTCGGCGTTTCGCGATGTGGCCTATACGTGCCTGGCGGCGGGCGCCAAGGGGGCCACGATCTGGTGTACTCACAAGACGCTGTGGACACAGGACTTCTCCTACTCCCTGCAACACGTGTCGAACGAACTCGACCGTCTGCAGCCGCTGATTGCCATCGCGGAACCCGTGCCCTGGGTAGAGACAGACGAAGACGCCTGGTGTGCGCCCCATCTCTTGCTGTGCGGGGATCGGGGATTCTTGCTCATTTTGCTTCCCCTCAGAGCCCATCAGGGAGAGGGCAGTGCGGTAGTGCGCCTCCGGATTCCGGATGAACGATGGGTTCCCGCTGAGCATGCGGAAGAGGTAGGGGGCCTACACGAAACACTACGGCTGGACGGGGACAGGACGCTGGTGCGAGCGATCGTGGAGGGGAACGGGCAGACGCGGGTATTCTTCCTGCCCTTTCGCGCGAAGCCCGGCGTTGCCGGGTGAGGTGATCCGTCCCGTGCTTGCGTTGACGTGGCCGCGGGGATATGATGCGGGGGACCTTGTGGCAAGCCGTCGACCCAAGAGGAACCCGATTTCGTTGCGCACCGAGAGCCCAGTCCAGTACCGGTTCGTGGATAACGACCCCGAACTGCGCGAACTCACCCGCCTCGTCCGGAACGCGAACCGCGTAGCCGTGGACACCGAAGCCGATAGTCTGCACCACTACTTCGCGAAGGTCTGCTTGATCCAGTTGTCCGTGGACGATGCACATTTCATTGTGGATCCGTTGTGCGGACTGGATCTGGACCGCTTCCTACACGCTATCGCGGACAAACCGCTGATCTTGCACGGGGCGGACTACGATTTGCGCATGCTGAACGCGTCGATGGGGTTCCGTCCAGAGCGCCCGATCTTCGACACCATGATCGCGGCCCAACTGCTCGGGTACGATCAGATTGGTTTGGCCGCGCTTGTGTCCTCGCATTTCGACGTGGAGATGCCGAAACGGCGTCGCAAATCCAACTGGGCAAGGCGTCCGCTGTCCGATTCACAACTTCAGTACGCGTGCGACGACACGCGATTCCTGGTGCCCCTGGTCGATGCACTCCAACGAGAGTTGCGGGCGAAGAAACGGACGGATTGGCACGAGGAATCGTGCGCCGCGATGGTCAATGCGGCCTACACCAACGGCAATCGGGATAACGGCGACCCGTGGCGCATCAAGGGTGCGGGCCTTCTCGGCAGCCGGGAAATGCTTTTCCTGCGCGAGTTCTGGCAGTGGCGCGACGCAGAGGCCCGACGCATCGACCGTCCGGCCTTCATGGTAATGGGCAACGGCCCCCTGATGGCACTGGCCCAGTGGGGCGCGACCCGGACGTCGCCATCGCTCAAGGGAGCGCCCAACCTTCCCCGGAACTGCGCCGGCCGACGCCTCGACGCACTGAAGCAGGCCGCACGCCGGGCGCACGACACTCCCAAGAGCGAGTGGCCGGAACGGCGCAAGGCGCGGCCCGTGGCCAAGGGCGAGCCGGATTGCCGGGCGGAAGTGACGGCGTTACGGGAGCAGTGTTCGTTGCTGGCGGCCGAATTGGGCATCGAACCGTCGGTGTTGGCGCCCAAGGCCGCGGTGGTAGGCGTGGCGCGCGCCCAAGCCACGACGCAGGACGACATTATTGTGGCAGGCCCATTCCTGCCCTGGCAGGCGCGTCTGATCCAGCCGATCGCGGAGGATGTTCTGGGAGACTGAAGGGCGGCGGTGGCTGCGCTCTGGGCACCGGCTCACGCCGCGAGGAATTGGCGCGTTCCCGAGTCTGTTCGGTATAATGGATGGGACGTAGAGTGGAGACAAGTGTGTTTCAGACGAACTCAACTTTGAGAGCTTCCGCGGCGTTGGGCCTCGCCGCGTGTATTCTCTTCGCCTCCGTAGGCGTGGAGGACGCGGTGCTGTGCATCCAGGAGCACGGGGTCCGTCTGGAGTTCTCCTGCAACGAGGGCTCGTGTCCTTCCGACGCTGGGGATGCCGGACAGCCGATGGCCCAGGTGCCCAAGGACGCGTGTCGACACTGTGTCGACATCCCGCTGGGTGAAGCCATGCTGCTCTCGACCCCGTCGACGCCCGGCACAACACGTTTCCAGGCAAAGCCTTACGCTCATACTGCGGCGGCTTGTGTGCCGTGTAACGTCGCATTCTCCAGCAAGGCCCCCCTGCCCGCTCCTCCTCCTGACGCTCAACGCCGGACGCCTGTCCGGGAGTGCGTCGTTCTCCTGACCTGATCGTTCATCGCTCCTCTCCTCTGACCCCACGGGGCTCGTGCGCCCCGGAGGGTCCCAAAGTATCTCAACACGCCTGCATGCCGCTTGGCAACGCCAGCGGTGCAGTCCAAACGGGCGAACGATCAGGAGCGAATCCCGTGCATGTATCGAAGACGAACCGACTTGTGAACTCTCTGCTAATCGCCCTTGGCGTGGCAGCGGCACTGGCCGTGGTGGTGACGGGTGTCTATGGACTGCGCAACGGCCGCGGGGCGTCCGCCGATCCGCATGCGGGTCACGCCCACGCAGCCGGAGGCCAGGAAGAGGGCCACGCGGCACATGGTGCCGAGGAAGCCGCGCGTGCCCGCGAAGATGGGGACGTGTGCTGTCCGGGCGAGGCGGAGCATACGGACATCGAGCACACGGCTCACGAGGGCCCGGGCGATGCCTGCTGCCCGGGCGAGGCGGAGCATGCGGACGCCGAGCATGCGCCTCACGAGGGCCCGGGCGATGCCTGCTGCCCAAGCGAGTCGGAGCACGTGGACGCCGAGCGCGACCCCAATCGGGGATGGTGCGGTGAACATTCCCTGTACGAGGACGAATGCGCGATCTGCGCTCCGGCGCGTACGGCGTTGCTGGAGCCGGGGCAGAGCATGAAACTGCGGCTTCCCGCCCCGGACGTGCTCAAGAAGGCTGGCGTGGTCATAGCAGAGGCCTCGCAAGGAACGGCGAAGGCGGAGACCCCGGTTCTGTGCAAGGTGACCTACAATGAAGGGCAGTTGGCCCACATCACGCCGCTGGTATCCGGTTCTATCCGCAAGGTGTTGGCCGATGTGGGCGATGCCGTGCCCGAAGGCGCGGCGCTCGTCGAACTGTCCTCGCCGGAGGTGGCGGACGCCAAGGGCGCCTACCTGTCGGCCTTGGCCGAGGAACGGCTTGCGGCGGTGACGCACAAACGGGAGAAGGGGCTCTGGGAGAAGCACATCAGCCCCGCCCAGGACTACGAACAGGCGTCCGCGGCGCTGGCCAAGGCGCAGACGCGCGTCCGCACGGCCCATCAGAGTCTGCTCAATGTCGGGCTGGGCTCGGACGAGATTCGGACGGTGCGGGACTCCCAGGACACAAGTTCGGTGGTGGTCATGCGCGCGCCCTTTGCGGGGACGCTTGTTGAGCGGCACGCGGTGATCGGGGAAACGGTCGATCGCGGCGCGCTGCTGTTCATGCTGGCCGATCTGTCGAACATGTGGGTCGAGTTGGCCGTGCCCAGTGCGTTGTTCGGCGCCCTGCACCTTGGGGACTCGGTACAGGCCGAGTTCGAGGGTCTTGAGGGAGTGACGTTCGACGGCGAGATCGACTGGGTGGACACGCGGGTGGATGAGGGGAACCGCACATTGCGCGCGCGCGCGGTGGTGTCCAATGACGCGGGACGATTGAAGCACGGGATGTTCGGCAGCGTACGCATCGCGTCGGCGTCGGCGCAACCGGCGGTGCTCGTTCCGTCCGATGCGGTCCAGCAGTTCGAGGGCGCCCCGGTGGTGTTCGTGAAGTTGGGCGAAGACCTGTTCGACGTGCGTCGGGTCACGCTAGGGCCCAACAAGCGGGACCACGTAGCCGTGCTGGCCGGCGTGGAGCCTGGCGAGGAGATCGTGGTTGCGCGCAGCTTCACCGTGAAGTCGGAGTTCTTGAAGGAACGCCTGGGCGCGGGGTGTACCGAACACTAGGAGTAGCGATTGTGCTCGAACGATTCGTCGACATGATCATGGAGCGCCGGGCGTTCATCGCGATGCTCTTTGCGGTGTGCCTGGGCGGCGCCCTTTGGATACTACCACGCCTGCCCGTGGACGCGTTCCCGGACACGTCGTCGGTGCAGGTACAGGTCAACGCCGTTGCGCCTGCGCTCAGTGGCGAGGAGATTGAACAGCAACTAGCGCTGCCCATCGAACTCGCCATCGGCGGACTGCCGGGGCTGGACAACGTGCGTTCGGTGTCGAAGTTTGGCCTGTGCCAGGTCACGGCGACCTTCAGCGACGGCACGGACCTCTACGACGCGCGCCAGTTCATCCTGGAGCGTCTGGGAACGGTCACGTTGCCCGACGGCGTCGATCCGCCCGAACTGGGGCCCATCTCGAGCGGTCTGGGCGAGGTGTTCGCCTATCTGATAGACTCGACCGACCCGGCCCGATCGACTGAGGAACTGCGGACGTTGCACGACTGGGTCATCAAACCTGAGTTGCGCAAGGTGGCCGGAGTGGCCGAGATCACCGCGTGGGGCGGATACGTGCGCCAGTACCACGTGGTCGCTTCGCCTGAGAAGTTGGTGGAATACGGACTGACCCTGTCGGACGTCTTCACGGCGCTGGAGCGAAACAACCAGAACGTGGGCGGCGGCCAGGTGACGACGGCAGGTAGTGCGGTGCTGGTCCACGGACGCGGCCGGGTTCACACGGTCGATCAGATCGCGGGTATCGTCGTCACGGCGCGGGGAGGAATTCCTGTCCGTATCCACGACATCGCGACGGTGGAATTGGGTCACGAGGTGCGCCGAGGCGCCGTGACGGCCAGCGGCGAAGGCGAATCGGTGCTTGGCCTGGGCTACATGCTCATGGGGGGCAACAGCCGGATCGTGGCGCGTGCGCTCCGGGCGAAACTCGAGGAAGCGTCGGAAGCGCTGCCGGATGACGTGTTCGTCCGGGTGGTCTACGACCGGACCGAGCTGGTGGAGAAGGTGCTGGGCACGGTACGCCACAACCTGTTCGCAGGCGCGGTGCTCGTGGTCGTGGTGCTCTTTCTGATGCTGGGCAGCTTCCGCGCAGGTCTCCTTGTGGCCGTCACCATTCCCATGGCCATGCTGTTCGCGATTCTGGGGATGTACCGCATGGGCATCGCGGCCAGCCTGCTGAGTCTGGGCGCCATCGATTTTGGCATTCTGGTGGATGGTTCGGTGGTGATGACAGACGCGAATCTACGGTCCCTGACCGACCGCCGCCGCGCACTGGGCAGGCCTCTGACGCCGCGCGAACGCATGCAGGCCATCCTGTCGTCCAGCAAGGACGTGGTGAGGCCCATCGTGTTCGGCATGGGGATCATCCTCATCGTGTTCTTCCCTGTGCTGAGTCTGGAAGGCACGGAGGGCAAGATGTTCGGTCCCATGATTTGGACGTTCATCTTCGCGTTGGCGGGCGCGTTGGGCATCGCGGTGATGCTCTCCCCCATCCTTTCGTACTACCTGCTTCCTCGGGCCGGGAAGGTGAAGGAAGGACGCGTCATGGGATGGGCCGCTTCCGTGTACGGGGGCGCGTTGCGCCACGCGCTGCGGTGGCGCGGCCTGGTGCTGGCAGTGCTGTTGGTGGCAGGCGCGGCCACGGTTGTCATGGCGCTCAGTCTCGGTGGCGAGTTCATCCCCAAGCTGAACGAGGAAGCGATCGTGATGAACGTGGTCCGGCTTCCGGGCATCTCGCTCCAAGAATCCGTGGAGTACAACACCCGTATCGAACAACTGCTTCTCGACGGATTTCCGGACGAGATCGCCCACATCTGGTCTCGGACAGGTACGGCAGAAGTCGCCACCGACCCCATGGGCATCGAACTGACCGATGTATTCGTCACCCTCCATCCGCGCGATCAATGGACCAAGGCGGATACACAGGAAGCGCTTGCGCTCCGGATGAACGAGACGCTGCACGGGCTGCCCGGCCAACGAATAGCGCTGACGCAACCTATCGAGCTTCGAATGAACGAACTGACGTCGGGCATCCGGTCGGACGTGGGGCTGAAGATCATCGGCGACGATTTCGACACGCTGGTGGCGTTGGCGGACGACGCGCAGCGGATCGTGAACGGTATCGTCGGTGTGGCCGACACGTCGGCGGACCTGATCACGGGGCTGCCGACCCTCCAAGTCGACGTTGACACGGAGGCCGTTGCACGGCACGGCATTCCCAAGGCGGACGTGCTGGACTTTGTCGCGGCCCTGGGCAACATCCGCGTGGGCGACGTGTTCGAGGGGCAGCGCAAGTTCGACCTGGCGGTGCGGCTGCCCGACGAACTGCGACAGGACGCGGGGCAGCTTGCGCGCACCATCGTACCGACGGAGGCGGGCGCCCGCCTGACGTTGGGAACGCTGGCGGATATGCGCGAGGTGAGCGGGCTGGCCAACGTCAACCGCGAATGGGGCCGACGCGTCATGCGTGTTCAGTTCAACGTGCGCGAACGCGACCTCATGACGGTCGTACGCGAAGCCCAGGGGCGGATCGCCGAGGACCTCGATCTGCCGGAAGGGTACCTGGTCGAGTGGAGCGGACAGTTCGAGCATCTGGAACGCTCGCAACGGCGTTTGGCCATTGTGGTGCCGTTGACGCTGGTCCTGGTGTTCATGCTGCTCTACCTAAGCCTTGGCAGCCTGAAGGACGTGCTCATCGTGTACACCGGTGTTCCCTTTGCGGCGATGGGCGGCGTTCTCGCCCTGTACTGGCGTGGCATTCCGTTCAGCGTGAGCGCCGCCATTGGGTTCGTAGCCCTGTCCGGCATCGCCGTGCTCGACGGACAGGTGATGATCGCCGCCATCCGTTCCATGCGCAAGCAGTGCGCCTCGCTGACCGACGCCGTGGTGCAGGCAGCGCAGTTGCGCATGCGGCCTGTGCTGGCCACGTCGATCACGGATGCCCTTGGATTCCTGCCCATGGCGTTGTCGATGGACGTGGGCGCCGAAGTGCAGCGGCCGCTGGCGACGGTGGTGGTGGGCGGTGTCGTGTCGTCGACGCTACTCACGCTCCTGCTGCTGCCGCTGTTGTACTGGATGACGGCCCGCGACGTTGGTCAAGGGGATGCCTCGTCGCGTTGACGGCGCCCCGGGCCACGCCTACAATGGCGAAGAGGCCCCGCGCCCGTAGGGCGCGGGCGTCCTCGCGCCGGGACTATCCCATCAAACGGAGAGAGAAAGCCATGACCAGTGTTGCGCCTCTGTGCGTCTCAACCGCCCTGTTCTGTGTGTTTGCAGCGTCTGTCGCCACGCCATCGAGCGCTGAGGAATTGGACGCACGGTTGGCCCGCGTGCGGCCTTCCCATCCGCGGTTGTTCTTCGCGGAGAAGGAGACGGCCGGCATGAAGGCCAAGATTCAGGGGGATCCGCTGCTGAGCGACACGCTGGACTACCTGATCGCCGTCGCGGACGGGATGCTGAGTCTTGAGCCGGTGAAGCGCGAGAAGGTGGGGAAGCGTCTCCTGGGCGTTTCGCGTACGTGTCTACGGCGCGTGTCGTACCTAGCCTTCGCGTACAGGATGACCGGGAAGGAAGCGTATCTGCGGCGGGCCGAAGGAGAGATGCTCGCGGCGTCAGGATTCGAGGACTGGAACCCCAGCCATTTTCTGGACGTGGCCGAGATGACGGCCGCGCTGGGCGTGGGCTACGACTGGTTGTACAACGACCTCGATCCGGAAGCGCGCGAGACCATCCGGGGCGCCATCGTCGAGAAGGGGCTGCGCACTTCGCTGAAGGGCGGCGGCTGGGTCCTGACGACCAACAACTGGAACCAAGTCTGTCACGGCGGTCTCACGGTGGGCGCGTTGGCGGTTCTGGAGGACGAGCAGGAATTGGCGCGCCAAATCATCGCGCGGGCCATCGAGAATGTGCCGCGCGCCATGCGGGAATACGCGCCGGACGGGGTGTACCCCGAAGGACCGAGCTACTGGGGGTACGGGACGACCTACAATGTGATTCTCATTTCGGCGCTGGAGTCGGTGCTGGGATCCGATTTCGGGTTGACTGCGGCTGAGGGGTTCACGGAGTCGGCGGATTTCTACGTTCGCGCGACGGGTCCAACGGGCCTGTACTTCAATTTCTCGGACTGCGGAACGCGAGGAAGCGCCTCGTCCGCCATGCATTGGTTCGCGGCGCGTAGTGACGACCCGAGCCTCCTCCGGCGCGAGAAGGGGGAGTTGGCGGCGCTAACCGCGAAGACGCCGAGCGCCAAGGGCAGCTCGAACCGATCGTTGGCGTTCTTGCTGATCTGGTCCCGGCCTCTTTCAGATGCGACGCCCCCGGAGCAGCTCAACTGGAAGGGCGACGGCCGTACGCCGGTTGTTCTGCTTCGTAGCGGATGGGACGACGACGCCACGTACGTCGGATTCAAGGGAGGATCGCCCAGTACAAATCATGCCCACATGGACGTGGGGTCTTTCGTCGTCGACATGGAGGGTGTTCGTTGGGCGTTGGACCTTGGAGGACAGGGGTATCACGGTCTGGAATCCAAGGGCATCGATCTGTGGAACAAGCGGCAGGAAAGCGAGCGATGGACCGTGTTCCGGCTCAACAACCTCAGTCACAACACCCTGGTGGTGGACGGCGAATTGCAGCGGGTAGCGGGGAATGCTCCATTCATTGGGTTCTCCGGCGACGAAGACGCACCGCATGCGGTCACAGACATGACGTCCGCATATGACGGCCAACTTGCCGGCGCGAAGCGTGGGATACGCCTGACGGACAAGGCGGTGCTCATTCAGGACGAGGTGAAGACACTTGAGCGCGGTTCTTCCGTGCGTTGGGGGATGGTGACCCGAGCACAGGTGGAGATCGTCGGTCGTCTCACCGCGAAACTGACGCAGGACGGCAAGACCGTATGGCTGCGGGTGCTGGCGCCTGAAGATGCGAAGCTGGCCGTGTGGGACATTGCCAAGCCGCCGCGCGACTACGATGGCGAGAATCCGAACACGCGCATGGTGGGATTCGAGATCGACATTCCCGCCTCCACGGCGGCGCGATTCGGCGTGCTTATTGAACCGTCCGGCGAGCCGGCTGGACTGGCTACGTTGGAGGCCCTGGAGGACTGGTAGCTTGTCGAGATCGGCTGCTCAGAACGGGATGGCGAGTAGCCGTGCCCTCTTGAGAGAACAAGGCGTTTCGAGGGGGGCAAGGATCGAGGCCGTGTGTCCGGGGTGTATCATCTTGGTTTTCGTGGACTTCGCTGTTTCGTTGATTGGATAGGCGGTCCGCGCGGGCATTGGCATCCCGAGAGCCGACTTGCTATACTATTCAGATAACGTCTTTGGGGTATTGGGGATGAGTTCCGAAATTCGGGACCAGCGCACAAGGATGTGGCGGAGGTGGACGTAGTCGCCGTATGAAAACTACTATCTATGACATTGCCCGCATGACCGGTGTGTCGACCAAGACCGTCAGCCGGATCATCAATGATGAGCCCCATGTGGCCCAAGCTACCCGCGACAAGGTACTGAAGGTCATTGAGGACGTTGGATACCAACCCCATATTGGCGCCAGGAGCCTGCGTAGCGGCCGGTGCGACTGTGTGGGAATGACGTTCTCGGCCCCGGTTGAGGCGGTTCCCGTTGGCGAGAATCTGCTGAGTTGGCTGTTCGGTCGTCTGTACACCCTGTTCGGCACCCGGGGCTACTCGGTGAATTTCGACTTCCCCACAAAGGGCGCGGCGAACAGCAACGACTACGCGCGGAGTTTGACCACGGGCCGGTGCAGTGCCTTGATCATCGTGGGTCCGTTCCGCCGGGGCGACACCATCATGCCCCGCATCCACCGTATGGAACTCCCCTACATGGCCGTGAGTTCGGTCGAGGGAGTGCCCGGGTGCAGCCAGGCTACGGTTGACTTCGAGGACGGCGTATACCAATGCACTCAGTTGCTTGCCAAACGCGGCCATAAACGGATCGCGTTGCTCACGAACTTCGAAGGGTACTACAGCGACCACCTGCGCCGGGAAGGCTATCGCCGGGCACTGCAGGAAGCGGGTATCGAGCCGCGCGACAATGACGTTCACTCGGCGGGATTCACGCCCAGCCGGGCCGTGACGGTTCTGCACCGCATCCTGTCCGACCCGGAAGTCACGGGACTCATCGACACCAGCATGATGGAGGACGGGAAGGCGCTACGGGAAGGCGCGCGGCGCGCAGGGCGTACGCTCGGCAAGGATCTTGAGGTGATCCCCTGGTCCTACACGGACGGGGCCACCGTTCTGCGCGAGGCCACGACCCATATGTGGTCGCCGCTTCTGGAGGCGGCTTCGGAGGGGTTGGAGCATCTCGCGGAATGGATCGGCGGAAGCCGCCAAGGCCCCATCGACGTGACATACCGCCCGATTCTCTATGAAGCATCAGGATCTGAAGAACTGCCAGCGCCACGGCGCGTGTTCGAACTCAGCGACTGACGCCCGCCTACGCTCTCTTGCCCACGGATCGGAAATCCGGAACGCAGACGAATTCCGTATTGTCCTCAGGGACACGTCTGCGTCCGCCCGCGGCGGACTCCGCTTGAGTCAGTCCCTCTGTTTCGCTCAGTCTTGTCCGGCGATTGGGGTTGTTGACCGCGGGGGATTGTCCTGGCAGAATCCTGGGATTCCGGCAAACGCCGTTGCACGGACACAGGAGGCCTTATGCGAGGAGTTGACGAATTCCGCGAAGCGCTGACCGGGCCGGTGGCCTCGGTATCGACGCCATTCACGAAGGACGGCGACATCGACGCTAACGGATTGCGCACGTTCATCGACCGGTCCATCGAAGGCGGAACGAAGACCGTGATGCTGACGTATGGGGACAGTCTGTACTCGGTGTTGACGGACGACGAAATAGGCCAGGTCACCCGGCTGACGGTGGATCATACGGCGGGCCGGGCCATGGTGATCGCCGCGGAGGGCATCTGGCCGACGCGCAAGACCGTCGATTTTGCCCGCTATTGCCGCGACCTGGGCGCGGACCTGTTGATGGTGCTGCCCCCGGATTGGGCGGAGTCGTGCACCATGGACACGCTGGTCGAGCACCATGCGGCGGTGGGGCGCGAGATGCCGGTGATGATTGTGACCAACTGGTTGGCGCCTCGGCCCCATTCCTTCAGCATTGAGTTTCTGAACCGGGTGGCGGACGAGGTGCCCGGTGTGGTGGCCGTCAAGGACGACCTTTGCGGCAATTTCGCGCGGAAGATGGGTTTGGCGGTTCACGACCGGCTAGCCCTCGTATCTGGCGGGCAGAAGCAGAACCACTTGAACAATTGGCCCTATGGATGCGACGGCTACCTGACGACCTTCGGCCGGTTCAGACCGGAGATCGCCCAGCAGTACTGGCGCACCATCGAGGCCAACGACGTGGCAGCGGCTACTGCGATCATCCGGGATTTCGACATCCCGCTGTTCGACTTCATCATGACTTTCGAAGGCGGGTTTGACGCGGCCCTCCACGGCGCACTCGAACTGTTCGGAATCGCGGGCCGCTGGCGCCGCAAACCGTACTACAGCCTGAACGATGCGGAGATGGAACGGCTGGCGGCATGGTTCCGCGACAAAGGATTGCTGTGAGTACCAAGCCTACCGGCACGTCCGAGGCCGTGCGCGTAGCCTTCATCGGCGCTGGAGGCTGGGCGCTGGCCCGGCATCTGCCGTCGCTGGTGCAGATGAACGACGTGCGCCTCGTGGCCGTGTGCGACATCAGCCGCGACCGATCCCAGGCCGCCGCGGACCAGTTCGAGATACCCGAGGTCTACACGGACTACCGCCGTATGCTGGACGAAACGCCCGTCGACGCCGTGTACGCCATCATGCCGCCCCACCACGTGTTCGACGTGGCCGTCGAGGTCCTTGGGCGGAAGCACCATCTCTTCATTGAGAAGCCTCCGGGCGTGACCGCGTTCCAGTGTCGGCAAATGGCGCGCCATGCGGAACGAAACGGGGTCCTTGCCATGGCGGGGTTTCAACGCCGCTATGTTCCCCTGGTGAATCAACTCAAGGACCGGATCGAATCCCACGGCCCGATTCATACGGCCCAAGTGAACTACATCAAGCACCAACCGGACCCGCTTGCCTACTACCAGGGCGCCATCGACATCCTCTCGTGCGACGCGGTCCACGCCGTGGACACCTTGCGCCATCTCTGCGGCGGTGACGTGGCGGATGTGCGCAGTTCCGTACGCGCAGTAGATTCCAAGGCGGGCCCGACGGCGTTCCACGCGCTGGTGACCTTCTCGAACGGGGTAGTAGGTGTGTTGAATGCGAACTGGGCCTGCGGACATCGGGTGTTCAGCGTCGAAATGCACACCACGGGCATGTCGGCCTACGCGAAGCCCGACATAGGCGGTACACTCTTCACTGAAGACAGCGCCGAACCGGAGGCCTTCGACCCGGCCGTGTGTGCGGGGTCGGAAGACGAAAACCATCGGCTGGGCTTCTTCGCGGAGAATCGGCACTTCATCGATTGCGTGCGGTCTGGCAAACAACCGCGCACGAGCCTGAGAGAGGCGACGGGGTCCATGGAACTGGTGGAGCGCATCTACCAGGGGGCCATGGACTAGAGGGCACCGCGACAAGGAGGATTGGAATGGTGAGCGAAAAGGGGACTGACTCAAGCGAGCGAG
>JAAEQP010000050.1 GCA_024231375.1 bacterium
GATGACAGCGATTCCGTCGTGCATCTTATGACCCATTTGCGCCTTTCTCCGATTCTTCGGGCAACATGTAACAGGTGAGTATAGCAAATCCCGGCAGGCGAAGTGAAATCGGCCGTCAATTGCAAGATTGCCGCGATCTCGCCTCTCGGGACGATGACGAATGGTCCCCGCGACAAAGAAACAGAGGCAGGAACGCGTTTCGCGCTCCTGCCTCCGAGAGTGGGTCGTTCCAGGCTAGAGGGATTAGCCTTCCTCTTTCGCCGCCTCGTATGCGGCAATTACCTGCTGTGCAACGTGTTCCGGCACTTCGTCGTACCGCGCGAACGTCATGGTGTAGCTGCCGCGTCCGCCCGTCATGCTTCGAAGGTCGGTCGAATACCGCAGCACCTCGGCCTCCGGCACGCTCGCCCGAATCATCTGACGGCCCGGGCCCGCGGGCTCCATACCCAGAATCCGGCCGCGCCGGCTGTTGAGGTCGCCATTGACATCGCCCATGAACTCCTCGGGCACCAGCACTTCGATCTCCATGATCGGTTCGAGAAGGCAGGGTTTGGCTTCCCGGATGCCCTTCTGGATGGCCACCGACGCCGCGATCTTGAATGCCATTTCCGACGAGTCCACGTCGTGGTACGAACCGAAGTGAAGCTCGACCTTCACATCCACCGCGGGATAGCCTGCGATGACGCCCTTGAGCAGTGCGTCCTGGCAGCCTTTGTCCACATGGGGGATGTACTGCCGCGGCACCACGCCGCCCACAATGCTGTCGATGAACTCGTACCCGGCGCCGCGTTCGTTCGGCGAAATCTTGATGTGTACGTCTCCGTACTGACCGTGACCGCCCGACTGTTTCTTGTGCTTGCCTTGTGCGTTCGAGGAGCTCTTCACGGTTTCCTTGAAGGCGACCTTCGGCGTGCGCGTTTCGGCTTCCACGCCATACTTCCGCTTCATGCGATCCAGCAGGATTTCGAGCTGCAAGTCGCCCATGCCCTTCACGACGTGTTCGTTCGTCGCTGGGTCGCGGTAGTGGCTGAACGTTGGGTCCTCTTCGGCCAACCGGTTGAGGGATTCGCCGATCTTGTCTTCATCGGCGCGCGATTTCGGCTGGATCGCCAGCTTCACCATCGATTCAGGCAGTTCGATCACCGGCATCTGATGTTCCGTGCCCGCGGCTGCGATGGTGTCGCCGAAATGCGTGTTCTTCAGCTTCGTCATGGCCGCCAGGTCGCCAGGGCCTACCGACGCCACCTGCTCCTGGTCCTTACCGCACATGAGGTAGATTTTTCCGGTGCGTTCCTTGGTGCGCGTGGTGACGTTGAAGAAGTCGCTGTCCGAGCGGAGCGTGCCCGACAGCACGCGGAAGAACGTCAACTGGCCCACGAAGGGGTCGACAATGGACCGGAATACCTGGCCCAGGAACGGGCCGTCCGCCGATACCTCGACCTCCACATCTTCGTCGTCGTTCTTCGCCATGACCTTCCGGGCCAAGGGCGACGGGAACGAAGTCGAGATGATCTCCATCAACTCGCTAATGCCCACTTCCTTGCTGACGCTGCCCGCGAGGATGGGAACAATCTTGCCCGACTGGATGCCGCTCTGTAGCCCCTTGGTGAATTCTTCAGGGGAAAGCTCACCCTCTTCCAGATATTTCTCAAGAAGTTCGTCGTCCGATTCGGCGACCACGTCTACCATGCTCGCCTTCATTTCCTCGATCTGGTCGGCCACATCGGCGTTCTCGCCCGTCAAGATGTTGACCGCGGCGCTGAGTGCATCGCTCTCACCGACGGGGATGGACACCGGCACGCACTGCTGACCGTAGATAGCCTGGAGCGACGCGACGACTTCGTCGAAGTCCGTGTTTTCGCGGTCCAGCTTGTTGACGAAGATGGCCCGAGGTACGTTGTAGCGGTCGGCGTACTTCATGGCGTTGTCCGTGCCGACCTGGACGCCCGTGGTCGCATCAACCACGATGACCACACCGTCAAGCACCGGCATTGACGCCGCGACTTCACCGATGAAATCCACGTAGCCCGGGTGGTCTACGAGATGCACGCGTGAACCGTTCCAGTCGCAGCTCATCATCTTCATGCAGATGGTCTGCTGCCGCCCCTGCTCTTCCTCAAGATAATCGCCGACCGTGTTGCCGTCTTCAATCTTGCCCAGCCGATTGGTCTTTCCGGCTGCGTGGAGAATGTGTTCGATGAGCATGGTCTTACCCGTGCCGCCATGCCCAAGAATTCCCACGTTACGTACTTTGCCGGCATCTGCAGTGGCCATTTTGGAAGTCCTCCACTAAAACGTTCTCGAATTCTACGACTGCACGGCACCGCCTCATTGGCACCGCGTACGGATCGCTGGACCGCGACCTTCCGGGTCGATCGAATTGTTGATTGCACCCTGCGAGGAATCGGAATCGCCCAACGACCGGAATGGAGAGTATACAATGTTCTCGCGAGCGCCCTCAAGTACAAATTCCCCGCAAAACCCTCAGAACCGAACCGTCCCAAACCGGTGGGGCGTGAAGTGTCCGCTTGCCAGGGTCGGCGACCATCCCGTGTACACGGTGGCAGCGCCACAGTAGCGGTTGCGGTACAGATTCAGGGCCATTGTGCCGTGTTCCAACCCCTCTACACCCAGATCCGCCAAAGGGATCGCCACCTCCAGGGTCCACGAAGTCTCGCCAATGACCCCGGCCGCCTCGGCGGTGCTGTTCCAGGCGCGGTCATCCCCGCCCGAATCGCTGAATCCCATGGCGCTGTCCCACACCAGGCCCTTCGCGTTCATGATGAAGTGGTAGCATTTAGTCCGGTCGTCCGGGTCCGGCGCCAAAAAGACTTCGATGCTCTCGTCGTCCCACATGCCCGGCGCAAACGACTGGTCCCGTTCCGTGGCGTTCACGTGCATCTTGTCCGGGGCGGGTTCCTCGTTGGTGAACGCCAGGTACAGACGTTCGCCGTCCCACGCGGCCGCGCCTTCCGTGCCGTGGACCGCCGGCCCCCCTTCCTTGCTCACGAAGTCGAAGGGCGTGGCCGTGTGCCAGGCTTCATCGTCAAGAATGCCATCCACCACAATGGAAGGAGCCGGCTCGGGCATCAGAAGTATGGGCGGTTCCACGACGCGGTCGCTGCTGAGAGAAACGCGAATTGCCTCGAATTCCTCGGCAATCAGGTCGATTCGCTTCCGATAGACCGAATCCTCGGGAGCTCGTCCGCGCGCCTTCTCCAGATGACCCGTCAGCAGGGCCAGACGTTCCGGCGTATACACCGTCGCCGGATCCTCGGCGCGGCTCTTGCGCCCCGTCCAAATCGACTCGGCAAGACCCCAGTACTCCGCCATGGCCTGCCGCGCCGGACCGTAGAACTCCGAGTAGTAGCGCTCAAGTAGCGCATCCACATCCTGCTCCGAATCCCAATAGAGCCGTGCGGTCACGTACAGATTCAGGTGCTGCATACCCGGAAAATTCATTCGTGGCGGCAGGTCGTCGCCGCGTTGCCAACTCTCGGACTCGATGAATTCACCAGGCACTTTTCCGCGCAGGTATGTCAGATCCTCCGCGATGCCGTGGGGATACACCACCGGCAATCCCCGCCACGGCCGCCACGAGTACAGATAGTACTCCCAGCAATAGAGGTGGTCCGCCTTGGCCAGCCACCCCTCGATGGACTCGTGGACGCTCGTCCGGTACGCCTCGTCGAAGAACATGCCCCGGTCCTTGCACACCATGACCGCCACATTCGGATGGAGGCGTTCCATGGATGTCGGGGGCTCGTGATACCGCTCGTAGGCGATGCACCCCACCAGCTTGTCGGGATGTTGCTTGGCGACACCTGCCGCCACCTTGTCCACAAAGGTCCAGACGTAGTTAGAGAAACGCCCCGTTTCGACGGTCTCGTCCTCCAGATACGCTTGGCAACCGGCACAGTCGCAGATACGCGACATCCCGTCGTTCGGGGCCACGGGGAATATGTCGTGCTGCGGGTTCGCGTCGAAATACGCGCAGATGTCGGCAATCCACTGGGTGGCCACATCGGGATTCGACAGACACAGGTTACCGCCCCAGATGGCCGTGGACAGGTTCGTGAAGTCGCGTTCCCCGTCGATGATCGCAAAGTACTCGGGATGGGCGTCCTTGTGGCGTCCCAGGAACACGTTGAACGAATGGATGATCTGGGCAGGCGCGGGTGCGCCGAAGCCGACGCGCCGGTACCAGAGAGCATCATCGGGTGAGTTTGCGAAGTTGCACATCCACGGGTACCGGTACGTGAAGTCCGGCGCGACCCTTACGCACATCACCGGGACCTCGATGGTGGCCCGGTGCGGCGCGACCACACCCAAGTCGCCTGGCATGTACCATCGTACGCCGCAGACCGTATCCAGAAACCGGTAGACCCCGTGCAACGTGCCGCAGGAGCCGAACGCGCCGAGCTTCAGCTCGGGATTGTAGACTTCATTGGACTGCCAGGGATTCCGGTAGCCGGTGATGGGCGGACCAGCGTAATCCGTGCCGAAGATGGCGACGCAGTTCTTCCCGGTCATGATGCGGAACTCATCCGGTCCAAAACCGTCGGCGTTCCAGCCCAAGGCCTCGGCCGCTGGGTGCGCGCCCAGAATGATCGTGGATATGTCGGGGTCGCCCGGCGGCGTGGCCCGAATCTCCAGTTGCGCGCCGGACACCAGTTCAACGTGGTCACGCAGTTCCTGGGCCGCATGCTGCACCGAATCGGGTGCTGCCTCGTCGACCACGATTGCGGCCCGCGCTTCGCCGTTCTCGGTGATGGGCACGGCTGCCCCCGCGCACGCTGCCCAACTCAACGTCAGTGCCAGTAGGCACGATGCCGTCGCACTTCGCATCCGTTCACTCCCCGCAACCGTTGAGGTCAAGACCACCTGACCAACTGGACGATGGTACCACGCAGGAAGTCGGCCGAGAAAGCGGCTGGGCCACGCCAAGGCGATCGGGCCTAGTCAACAACAGGTGTGCCACCCACAACACTGTTGTGGGTGTCTTCGGGAAGACGGAGAGTCGCCAGGTAGACGAGATCCGGACACCCACAAGCTTCGCTTGAAGGTGGCACACTTGGGACGGGACAGCGCATGGCCGGGACGGACCGGTCAACCGTGAGTGTCCCGCGCCCCACCCCATTGCGACCCAGCCACTTACGTGGTACCATCGCTTCGGTTCGGAACCGAGAGGCAACCCGTCGTCATGAAGCTCTTGTGCCTGTGCAGCGCCCTCGATCTCAAGGCCGGATACGGCTGCACCCCGTCGTGGTGGCAGTTCTTCAAGGGACTCTACGAACTGGGTCACGAGGTCGTCGCCATTCCCTACCAGGGCGCTGCCATTGAGAGTCCGTGGTGGCGGTCTTATCCCAACCCCTGCGAATTCGAGGGGCGTGCCTTCGCCATGGCCAAACGCTTTTCGGGGTCCGGCGCGGCCACGTCTACCGTCTCAGGGTTTGCGTCTCAGGCCGTTCGGGGCGCCATCGATCACTGGGTACGGCCCCGATGGGAACGGCGTATCGACGAGGTTATGACCGCCGAGAGCGACATCGCGGCCGTCATCGTGTTCAGCATTCCCGTCAACCATTTCACCGGCCTGCCCACGCGAATCCGGTCACGCTACGACGTGCCGGTCCTGTTCTTCGACGGCGATGTGCCGGCCAGTCTGCCGCGATTCGGCGGATTCGCCTCGGGATTCCGCATCTACGACGGCGCGGACCTGTCCGAATACGACGCGTTCATGTGCAATTCCGAAGGCGGCGCGGAAGACCTCCGGTCCATGGGCGCGCAGGCCGTCCATCCCATCCATTGGGGTGCTGACCCCGACCTGTACGCACCCGTCGACGTCGACGAAGACCGGGACGTGTTCTTCTACGGTTTGGGCGTCGAATACAGGGAGGACTGGATCGAGTCCATGGTTACCGCGCCCAGCAAGGCATTGAGCGATGCTTCGTTTGCCGTGGGCGGGCGCGGATTCGACGCGGACCTAGGCGCGGCCCGGCAATGCGGCGAAGTGCCCTTCAGCCGGTTGCGCCATGCCTGCGGTCGGAGCCGTATCAACCTCAACATCGCCCGCGACGCCCACGCCAGCGTGTTCGCGTCCTCCAGCATGCGGCCCTTCGAGCTTGCCGCCTTGGGCTGTTGCA
>JAAEQP010000051.1 GCA_024231375.1 bacterium
CCTCCGGACCTGGTGCATAGGCACGGCGGCTCATCAGCACGCCGGGGAGGAAAGAAGTTATGAAACGCTTGGGGGCTATTCTGTTCGCAATCTCGTTGACGGTGTTCGCCGTCTCCTGTGGCCCGAAACCGGCCGAAACGCCGACGCCGACAGCGGTGCCTGAACCGGTTGTCGAGGCCGAGCCCACGGCACCGGCTGAGCCGGCAGGACCGTGTATCGTGAAGGATGGTGTGTCCGAGTACCGCGTGGTGCTCAGTCCGGACGCGAGTCCGTCCGAGAAGAAGGCTGCCATGGAATTGGCTGCGTACATCAACACATGCACGGGCGCTGAACTGCCGGTGGTGGAAGCAGCCGGGGATGCCGATCCGACCGGCGCGCCCATGCTGGTGGTGGGATTCGGCCCGGCGGCCACGGCGTTGGGCGTTGACGCCTCGGACTACGACCTGGGTGAGCAAGGGTATGTGCTGAAGACGGCGGACGCGAACGTGGTGATCGCGGGTACGCCCGCGGCGGGTACGTTGTACGGCGTGATGGACTTCCTGGAATCTCAGGTTGGGGTCCGGTGGCACGCGCCGGGCGCGACGAAGACGCCCAAACTTGAGCAGCTCCCTCTTCCCCAACTTGACGCAGTCGTGAAGCCCGCGTTCGAGATGCGTGACACGACGTATGCGTGGCCGGGCGGCGATGCGGCTTTCCGCGCTCAGCAACGCGAGAACGCGGGCGGGGCGGGACCCGACGGCGAGTGGGGCGTGCAGCACGCGCACCACGGCCGGTGTCACACCTATTTCAGCTACATCAGCCCTGGCGCCTACTTCGACGAACATCCTGAGTACTTCTCGGAGATCGGCGGGGTCCGGCAACGCGAAGAGACGCAGCTCTGTCTCACCAATCCCGAAGTGCTGGACATCGTGACCGAGAAGATGCTCGCCAACATGGAAGCGAAACCCAACTACCGTCAGTACAACTTCTCGCAGATGGACTGGTACAGCGTGTGCGAATGCGAGAAATGCCGGGCCATGAACGACCAGTATGCCGCGGATGGCGGCACGCAGTACTGGTTCTGCAACCAATTGGCTGAGCGTACGTCGAAGGTCTACCCCGACAAGCTGATCGGCACGTTGGCCTACATGTACACCGAGGAAGCGCCGAAGGGCCTGGAGATCCATCCGAACGTGGCGGTGTGGCTATGCCACATGTTCCCGTGTTGCGACAGCCACCCTATCGCCACGTGTGAACTCAACGCCGACTACAAACGGCGCGCTCAGGAATGGTCGAAGCTGTGTTCGCACCTGTACATCTGGCACTACGTCGTGGACTTTGCCCATTACTACAATCCCTTCCCGAATTTCCGGGCCATGGCGGCGGACATGAAGTTCTACCGCGACATCGGCGTGGAAGGCATGTTCCTTCAGGGCATGGGCCACCCCGGAGGCGGCGGCGAGTTCAGTCTGCTGCGGCCATATCTGGGAATGAAACTCCTGTGGAATCCGGACCAGGACCCGGAAGTCATCATCAAGGACTTCCTGGAAGGCTATTACGGCGCCGGTTGGGAACCTATCTGGCAGTACATCACGATGGTGCATGACAAAGTGGAGAACGAGAACATCCACATGCATCTGTACACCAACCCCTCACAGGGCTATATGCCGGATGAGGTGTTGGCGAAAGCGCGCGCGTTGTTCGACCAGGCCGA
>JAAEQP010000052.1 GCA_024231375.1 bacterium
CCCGGTCGGATCGGCCGGACCCAGCCTTGGGAACATAACCCTTGGCGGTATGCTCGCGTTTGGGGCCAAGGCGCTGCACGGCAATGGGCCGGTAGCGAATCATGTAGTAGGCGATGCCCACCAAGGCCGCCAATTCGACGTATACGATCCAATGGGGGTTGTATTCGGTGTGCTTCCACACCTGCCAGAGCGGCATGTTCCAATCCGGCGGGGTTTTGTCCTGCCAGTGCATGCGGGTGCTGACCCTGAACCAGGAGGTGACCTTGATGAGTGCGAGAATGGCGATGTGAAACACGGCGAGATAGATGATGCCCTCGCCGGTCCATAGGATAACGGGCGCCATCTGGCGTCGGAAATAGTACAACACAGGGAGGAGGAGCACGGCTACGGCCACGTAGCCTTTCCAGAAGTACTGTACGTGCTCTATCACCATTTCCATAACAAAACGAGTGTAGCACAGCCCCGCCGGGCATGCCAACGGCGAAAGGGGGCGGGTGAGGCGGGGGTGCAAGGAGGACACCCTCAAGCTTCGCTTGAAGGTGGCACACTTGGCGAGGGCCGCTGCCGCGATGGGTGTGCGCGCGGGTGCAGGGGCAAGAGCTCCCTCGACTTCGCTCGGGATGACGTGGTGGGTAGGTTTGGGTGTGCGTCGGTCATCGCTTCATGGGCGTAGGACACGGACTAACGAGTTTGTCCGTGGCACACTTGGCGAGGGCGGCTGCCGCGAGGGGGCGTGCGCGCGGGTGCAGGGGCAAGAGATCCCTCGACTTCGCTCGGGATGACGTGGTGGGTAGGTTCGGGTGTGCGTCGGTTATCGCTTCATGGGCGTAGGACACGGACTAACGAGTTGGTCCGTGGCACGCTTGGTAAGGGCGAAGCGGGCACGGGAACCTCCGGGGACACGTAGTCGACGCCGGGGACGACGTCTTGGGACATGTCCCCGGAGAGGCCGTTGCGCGGGGGGTGGGCCGGCGCTATGCTATGCACGCTTTGGGCAATGAAGCGCTGAATCAAGGAGGCAACCATGCGCGTCTACATCTGCACCGATCTCGAGGGGGTCTGCGGCGTGTTCCGTTGGGAGCAGACCCGCGACTATGGCAGTGCGGCCAATGTGGAAGCCCGCGAACTGCTGATGGGCGAGGTGAACGCGGCCGTGGCGGGCGCGTTCGACGCAGGGGCGACGCGCGTGGTCGTTCGCGACGGGCACAATGGCGGCAAGAGTTTCCTGCCCGAGGTGCTCGACGAACGTGCCGAAATGATCATGGGCGCGGTGAGCCGGTTCGACGATCTGGTTCAGGAGGGATTCGACGCCGCCATCCTGCTTGGTTACCACGCTATGAGCCATGTGCCCGACGCCGTGTTGTGCCATACCCAAAGTAGCGTGGGGTGGAACAACTACTGGGTGAATGGGCGTCTGGCCGGCGAGATCGCCCAGAGCGCCATCCGGTTCGGCGCGTACGACGTCCCGGTCGTGATGGTGACGGGCGACGACAAGACGTGTGCGGAGGCGCGGGATTGGCTGGGGGATGGCCTCACCACGGTGCAGGTGAAGCGGGCCTTGTCGCGTGTTGGTGCGTTGATGTTGGCACCCAAGAAGGCGCGTGCTCTCATCCGCGAGGGCGCGCGTGCGGCGGTTGAGAGGGCCGGGACCGTCGCCCCCTTCAAGCCCGAGTTCCCGCTCACGATTCGCTGGCAGTTCAAGGACAGCCTTGTTGTAGACCAGTACAAGGGGTCCGCGAAACGCATCGATGGGTATACGCTGGAGAAGGTGATCGACGACGCGGCCGACCTCATCAGCCCGTGAGAGGGGGATCGGACCGATCTGTTCGATCAGACCTGGTCCGAGAGGGAATTGGCCACTGGCAGGCGCATTACGAATCCGAAGTCGGGATCGTACCGCAGCGTGCCTTCGTGCAGTTCGGCCGTGGCGCGGGCTGCTGTCAGTCCCAGCCCCACGTGGCCTGTGCCTTTTGTGCAATAGAACGGTTCGAATATGCGCTCGTGGTCCGTCTCGGGCACACCCGGTCCTGAATCCCACACCGCGACTTCCAGTTGCACCGGTTCGTCCGCGTCCTGCGGGGCGCGACGCACGGACACGCGGATCTCTTTGCTTTCGGTCGATTCGAGCGCCTCGATGGCGTTCGTGAAAATGTACATGAAGGCCCGTTGCAGCTTGGGCAGGTCCGCGGGAATGGACGGCAACGAGGCTTCCACGTCGAGGGTAGCCTCCATATGTCCGATTCGGACATCGTACCGCCGTAGGTCGAGGGCCCGGTCCACGAGTGCGGACAAGTCGATTATGCGCACGTCGGGCCGCTGTTTGCGAGCCACGTCGGTGAGGTTGTTGATCAAGGTGCTGGACTTCTTCACGGCGCCAATGATCTCTTGCAGCATGCGGGTCGCTTCCGTCGAGAGACCGCTTTCCAGGCCTACCAGTTCGGCATAGGCCATGATGGCGCCGAGCAGGTTGTTCACGTCGTGTGTGACGCTGCTCACGCATTTGCCCACTTCCGAATACCGGTACATGTCACGTACCCGATCTTCGAGATCCTCCGGCAACTGTCCGCATAGATCACTCATATAGCGCGCGCTCTCCCATGTCCGCACAAGTCACATAATTCGTCAGTATGGCAACTTGCAGGGGATCAGTCAAGGCGCGTTCGGTTGGTGGAAGTCGACACGCGCTGCGCGACCCCGGTCTTGCCCGTTCTCCGGGCAATCCGTTACAGTAGTCGCACGAGCGGACGGCGCAGCGGGGTGGCGGCTTCCCTCCGGTCGCGGGGCATTCTCCAACCGGAGTCAAGCCGCAACGGGCCATGGGGTCCGGTTGCACCTGTTCCGATTCCCCACGCATCACGGAGGGATACGATGTCACCGAATCGCGCTCAGGAGTTTGGCCCCGAGGCCAACATGACGTTGCCCGATGTCCAACGCATCTGGGACCAAGGCGTTGCGCGGACTGTTGCCCATGCATACGCGCATTCGGCCTTCTACCAGCGGATGTTGGATGCCGCATCATTGACGCCGGACGATATTGTCTGCGTGCGCGATCTGGCCAAACTACCGTTCACGTCGAAGGACGACTTCGTGGACGGCACCGGGCCGTTCACATGCGTTCCCCCTGAGGCGGTCGTGGACATCGCTACGACGAGCGGCACTACCGGGGAGCCCACGCTGTTTCCAGTGACCTCGGCCGACATCGACCGGCTTGCGCTCAATGAATACCTGTGCTTCAAGGGTGTTGGTCTTGGGCCAAGCGACACTGTCTTGCTGGCCGTCACGATGGACCGGTGTTTCATGGCGGGCCTGGCCTATTTTGAAGGGTTGAAGATGATTGGGGCCGCCACGGTACGCGTGGGGTCGGGGCCGCCCGGGATGCTGGCCAGCTTCCTTCAACGGCTCCAACCGACCGCCATCGTGTCGGTGCCGTCGTTTCTTCGGAAGGTTGGTCTGTATGCCGACGACCACGGCATCGATCTGCGGACATCGTCTGTCGCAAAGCTCGTGTGTATTGGTGAGCCCTTGCGGCAGCGCGATTTGTCCATCAACACCCTCGGCGCGCAGGTGGAGGAGTTGTGGGGTGCGCGCGTGTACTCGACGTACGGAACCACGGAACTCGGCACCTCGTTCTGCGAATGCGACGCGGGTTGTGGCGGACACTGCCATCCCACCCTCATCTATCCCGAGATCGTGGATGACGATGGCAATCCCGTGCCCGACGGCGAGGAAGGCGAAGTGGTCGCCACGACGTTCGGCGTGCAAGGGATGCCGCTGATTCGGTTCCGCACGGGCGACCGGTCGTTCATGGTGTCTGAACAGTGCGACTGCGGACTGTGGACCCCGCGGCTCGGACCCATCCTGGGCCGCAGGAGTCAGATGATGAAGATCAAGGGCACCAGCGTCTATCCGGCCGCCGTGCAGCGTGTGCTCGACGGCATGGAAGACGTGGTTGATTACGTGATGGAAGTCACGGCCCCGAACGAACTGTCCGACGAACTTGCCGTCATTGCGGTCGTGCGGGGTGAGCCCGAGGCGGCCCGCGCGCGGGTTGCCGACCGGTTGCAGGCGGAACTGAAGGTAAGGCCCGGCGTGCGCGTGACCGACATGGCCGAACTCGAACGGCTCCAAGGGGTCCGGACGCTCCGCAAGAAACGGGTGTTCATCGACCGGAGGCAGGAAGCAGCATTGTGACGGACCAGGCGCCGGATACGGAGCCCCGCATCTGCGTGGTGCTTCCCACGTACAACAACGAGACCACCGTTGGGACGTTGATTGAGCAGCTTCGGGTGCAGAATCAGTCCGTCATCGTGGTCAACGACGGTAGCACGGACACCACGGCCGCTGTGCTCGAATCCCTTGCGGGCGAGGGCGTCACGGTGGTGACCCACGACCAGAACCGCGGCAAGGGCGCTGCGTTACTGACCGGTTTCGCGCGCGCCAAAGAACTCGGGTTCACCCATGCCGTGACGATGGACACGGACGGGCAGCACGTCGTATCGGACCTGCCCGCCGTGGTGTCGGCCGTGCATGCCGACCCGGCGGCCCTGGTGATCGGCATCCGGCATTTGCCCAAAGGACGGCGACCCCTCAAGAGCCGCATTCTGCGGGTTCACTCCAACTTCTGGGTCTGGGCCGAAACGGGGCATTGGGTGTCGGACACGCAGACCGGATTCCGTGCGTATCCCCTTGAACCGGTGCTGGACCTTGCGCTCAGCACCAGTAAATACGACTTCGAGATCGAATCGCTCGTGAAGTTGCCCTGGCAGGAGCTTTCTGTCGTGACCGTGTCCGTCGAGGCGCGATACGGTCCCGGCAGCAAGTCCCACTTTCGACCCCTCCAGGATTTCCTGCTTGTGGCCCGGTTGAACGCCCTACTGACGTTTCAGTGTTTCTTTCTGCCCTTGCCGGTGCGGCAGAGCCTGAGCCGGAAAGGGGAGCAGGACGGTTCCTTTGCGCGGCGGGCGTATGGGTGGGTGCGTGAGACCATCGCTCATCACATGAAACCCTGGCGCTTCGCGTTCAGTGTGGGCGTGGGGGTATGTTGCGGCATTCTTCCGTTCTGGGGATTCCAGATGGCGGCGGCGGTTCTGGCCGCGCACGTGTTGAAGCTGAGCAAACCGGTGGCTCTGGCCGCCAGCAATATTTCGTTTCCCGCGGCGATTCCGTTCATTCTTTACGCCAGCCTGTTAACCGGCCGGCTCATCCTCACCGGTCACATCGACTACGCGCTACATCCTTCCGGGCTCGGCATCGACGCCATCTGGTCCTTCGCGGCCGAGTATCTCCTCGGCGCCGTTGTGCTGGCCCCTGTGATGGGGGTCGTGACGGGCGCGGGGTCCTACGTGTTCGCCCGTGTCGTAACGGCCGCCGCTCGCAGGCAGGCTTCATGAACGCGGGGCTACACCGGCGGTTGATTGTCGTCGTTGGGGCGGTTGTGGTCTTGGCGGTTGCCCTGATCTTCGCTCGACGTCTTCGGTTGGACGAGGACCTGACCGCGTTGCTCCCCGCCGATGACCCCATTGTGCGCGACCATCAACTGGTCATGGAGCGTTTCCACAAACTCGACAGGATCTATGTCGACGTTGGGGGGCCCGCCGAGGCGCGCGCCGACATCGAAGCCGTGGCCGACGCGCTGTACGAGCGGTTCGAGGATTCCGGCCGCTTCGAGCAGATTCGCTACCGCATGTCGATGGAAGGCATGCAGACCGTGCTGGAGCAGTTCAGCCTTGGGAAAGGCCGGTTGCTCAGCGCGCAGGACGTCGACCGGATGGCCGATCGGATGACGCCGGAAGGGATGGCGCGTCAGCTTGCCGCCGCGCAACGTGAACTGATGCAGCCGTCGGGCCCGTTCGCGGTCGACCGGATTCAGCGCGACCCCCTGGGCCTTGATGAACTGCTGACCGAACGATTCGAGCAGCTTCAGCAGGCCGGCGGCGGCGCGCAGGTCATTGACGGACGGTTGTGGAACCACGACGCCACGCATCTCATCATGGTGCTGTCGCCCGGTTTTCCCGCAGTCAACGCGGAACGGTCGCGCGATCTTGTGGCCGTTCTGAATGATGTCCGCGACGGGATCGAGCAGGACCTGCCGAAACCTGACGTCACGATCAGCTTTACAGGTGGTCACATTTCGATGTTGGACAATGCCACCACCATCCGGGGCGACATCCAGCGGTCCGTGCTCATTATCTCCGTTGGCATCGTGGTCCTTGGCATTTGCTTCTTCCGACACCGGCTCTATGTAGCCCTCATCTTCGTGCCCGCGGGATTCGGCATGGCCTGTTCGGCTGGTATCCTGGGCTTGTTCGATCCTGCCGTCTCGGGGATCGCCCTTGGCTGCGGCACGGCCCTCATCGGCGTGACCGTGGACTACGGCATCCATGTGCTCTACCGGCTCGACAACGCCAAGGCACGCGTGTCGCCTGTTGCCTGCGTCCGGGCCTTGTGGTTGCCCATCCTCACCGGCGCGGCCACGACCGCCGCGGCGTTCCTGTGCCTGCTATTCTCGTCGTTGCCGGGCCAACGGGAGATGGGTGTGTTCGCATCCATGGGGGTGGCGTTCGCCGCGGCGTTCACGTTCTTTGTGCTGCCATTCATCACACCCGCGCCCCGCGGCAGCGCGCGACCGCTGGTGCCCTTCTCCAAGCTGTGCGGCGTTTTTCTCTCTTGGCAGAGCCGCCACCTCTGGAAGTTGGCCATTCTGAGTCTTGGCATGGTTGCGGCGAGCCTGTACGGCCTGACCATGGTGAAGCTCGACGCCGATGTCAGCCGAATGAGTGCGTTGTCCGGTCGGAACCGTGTGGACGAATCCACCTTTCTCACGGTTTGGGGCTATCTGGCGCCGGCTCTTATCGTTGTGCATGCGCCCGATGGGGAAGCAGCTCTCCAAGCCAACGACGCGATCCATGATGAGCTCCGCGCCATTCGGGAGGAGGGCGTCGCGCTCACCGTGGGGTCCGTGGCGCCGATTCTGCCGTCGCTTGCCACGCAAACCAGGAACTTGGCCGCGTGGCGCGACCGATGGGCGCCGCTTGACGTACGCCAACGCCTGACGGACGTTGCGGAGCCGTTGGGTTTTGCGCCCGATGCATTCGAGCCCTTCGTTGCGCTTGTCGAGACGGACCCCGAACCGATCACCTCGGAGACATTGGCTGGCACCGCATTTGATGAACTGCTGGCCAACCACATCGCCTCGGACGGTGACGAAACCTATGTGATGACGTCGCTCTGGTTGGAGGATCGCGAACAACTGGCCGGAGTTGCGGACCGGGTCCGCGGCGTCGTGCCGGGCGTAGTCATTGTGGACAAGCGGCAGTTCGCCCAGCGCACAGCCGCGTTGCTGCTGGGAGATTTGAAGCGACTTGCCTTGCTCGCCGCGATGACCGTTCTCGTTTGTCTGGCGTTGACCCTCGGGTCGCTTGAACTGGTTCTCGCCGCTTTCATGCCGCTGGCGTTGAGCGTGGTGGTGGCTCTCGGCCTGCTCGGCCTGTTCGGTGTGGCCATCAACATGGTGAGCAGCATCTTCATCATCTTCGTGTTTGGGGTAGGCGTCGATTTCAGCGTGTTTCTTCTCGCCAACGCCCGCGACATGTACATGGGCCGCTCGGAGTCCGCCGAGGACACCGTGGGTTCGGTGGCGATGTGCGCCCTGACCACGCTATGCGGGTTCACGGGTCTGGCGCTCGCCCGTCACCCTGGCATCTCATCGGTCGGTATCACCGGCCTGATCGGCATCGGGTCGTGTCTCGCCATGAGTCTGCTCACTGTGCCGGTGTTCGCCGGCATCCTGTTTCCTCCGTCCGACAACAACGAGAAGATCACCCTCAAGACCTTCCTGGGCGCGATGTGGGCCGCTGTCTATCTCGGACCCATCATGGCGATCTACCGCTTCGGGATTCGGTACGTGCTGATGGTGGTCTGGCGCGGCGACGTTGCCCGGCGACAGCGGTTTGCGCGGCGCTACATGCACCTTATGGCGGTGGGACTCCTGCGATTCTTCCCGTACCGGCACAGCGGGTGCCATTTTGTTAACGTGCGGCCCGAGGGTTTTCGGAAGGCGGGTGTGATTGTCAGCAACCATCAGTCCTCCTTCGACATCATGGTTATCCTGTCGTTGCCCGCGGATCTCGTGATGGTCGTGAAAGACTGGGTCTGGAACTGCCCCGTCATGGGGGTGACTGTCCAGGACGCGGGCTATATCCTTGCCGGGTCCATGTCGGCGGAAGATCTCATCGCCGAGTGTACCCGGCTCATCGACAGTGGCGTTTCGGTGTTCCTCTTCCCCGAAGGCACACGAACGCCTGACGGACTCGTACGCCGTTACCATAAGGGCGCTTTCGAGGTGGCGATTCAGGCCGACGCCGACATCGTTCCCGTGGTACTGAGCAACACCCGCACCTGCCTGCCACGCGGGACCTTCCTCATCGGGGATTTCCGTGCCGTGATTCGCGCGCTCCCGAGGGTCACTTCCGAGACGGCCGACTACACCCTTGGCGCGCGGGCACTGGCGCAACACGTGCGCCGCCTCACCGAGGGGTACGCCCTCGACGACTGGCGGCTGGCGCAGCGATCCCGCGTGTTCTGGCTCAATCTCCGGCGGCAGTACAAGTACCTCGGCACTTTCGTTGAGCCTTACGTGACGTGGAAACTGCGTCTCGACCCCGTATACCGCGGTTTAGACGCCCTGGTGCCCGAGCACGGCCACATTCTCGACATTGGCTGTGGCGTCGGCATCGCGTCCAACCTGCTGGCCAACCGTTCAATAACGCGGACGGTACACGGCATCGATTCCGACGAGGCCAAGATCCATGTGGCCAAGGTCAGCGCCCGGGGAAGACCGAGCGTGACTCTCGAAACGGCGGACGCCCTGTCGGCCGATCTGCCGCGGGCGGACGCGGTCCTTCTCATCGATGTGCTCCACTACTGGACCCCGGAGAATCAGCGTCGCCTCATCGAGCGGGCTTGCGCCGCACTTGCTCCCGGAGGCGTGCTGGTGTTTCGCGA
>JAAEQP010000053.1 GCA_024231375.1 bacterium
ATTGGTTGCCTTGGGACTGTGTGCGCGCGGTTGGTGTGCTCCAGAGTTTGCGTTGAATCCGGACGCTGTCGTGATTTCCTCGCTCCATGCTGGCGGTCACGTGACGTGGAAGGAGAATGTGGGGCGGCATGGCGGTGCTGCACTTCGTTTCTCCGCTACGGATGACGCGATCCGTTTTTCGCTCTTCGAAATTCCGCGACCGCTGCCTTGTCCCAACCTGGTTCGCGCGGAGGCGTGGGCCAGGGCGGAAGGGGGCGAGTGCGAACTCGCCGTTCTGTTGCACGATAGCGAGACGGGCGCGGTGCGCGGCCGACACACGATTCTCGTGGCGGAACGGAATGCCGATTGGAAATACGGCGCCTGTGACCTCGACCTGACCAAGACCGACGGCATTCTCGCATACAACATTGAGGTGCTGGCACGAGGGCAAGACGTGTTGCTGGACGGTGTCAAACTGTTCACGGCTAGCTCGATCCTGACGAATGGGGATTTCCGGCAGATGTCGGGGCATACGGAAGAGCAACAGGCGCGGGGCGTTCCCGCAGTGTGGCAGCGTCTGTACGAAGCCTCCACCCGCGGCATGGAAGCGGAAGGAAACTATCGCATCGAGGAACGCGAAGGCGGCAACGTGCTGGTGGTTGAGAAGGGCGATGGTGTCTTCGTACTGAGCTCGGAAGTCTTGCCCATCCTCGAGAATGCGGCAGGTTTTGTCGCCCGCGCGCGTATCGTGGATGGCGCGGGCGACCTGCCAACGCTGGCGGTGCGTCAGGCCAATCGGCGGGGTCTTCTCTCGGAGGAGCGCTCGAATTGGACACGACTGGATAGCGCCACGGATGCTGCCCTCGTGTCGTCAGGCTTCATCAAGGTCTTACCGGAAGGGAATCGGGTTTCCCTGCTCCTTCGTTTTCCTCGTCAGGCCGGACAGTACCGGCTGCATTCGGTCGAACTCGTGCCGCTAGAGAAACGAAGCACCGATCTCCAACTGCTCGTCGATCAGGTCGGATACGACACGGACGAGCCGCTGCGACTCATCGGCGCGACGGAACTGTTCCCGAAGGACGGGCGCGGAACGTTCTCACTGATCGGTGCGGACGGCCAATCCTATGAGGGCGAGTTGACGCCTTTGGGCCGCAGCGTCGGCGAGAACAACAGCGATTGGGGGCAGTACTTCTTCGAGGGCGTCGTACCGGAGCCCGCCGCGGGCACATATGCGCTTGCCGCGAGGTTGGGTGGCGCGTCGGCCACCATCGAATCGGTCAAGTGCGGACCCCGTCTCCGCCTGCGCGAGACCGGTGAGTTGGCCTATCGCTTCTACTACGTCCAGCGTTGCGGCATCGCGGTGCCGGGCTGGCACGCCCCATGCCACATGGATGACGGCACGCTGCCCGACGGGACGCACGTGGACGTGACTGGCGGCTACCACAACGCCGGCGACTACAATAAGCACATGGGCAACAACACGCCGGTATCGGTGTATAGCATGATCGCCGCGTACGAAGCCCACCAGGACTTTTTCGAC
>JAAEQP010000054.1 GCA_024231375.1 bacterium
ATGATGTTGTCCGACACCTTCGCCTTGCGAGCGTTGTTCCAGGGCAGCGAGACCAACCAGACCGAGAGATTGGCGGCCGGTTTGTTGCTCGCCAGCTTGGTCGTGACGCACGCGGTTCCGGAGACGTGCAACGGACGCTTCAGCTCGGGCGTCACATAGATCAAGCGATGGCGGGTCCATTCCGCCTGCGCCAGCGCCGTACCGCTGAACGAGAAATTGTCCACCAATGTCTCCCGACCCTGCTTCGGAAGCTTCGTCGTCGACAGTTCGCCCTGCTCCGGCGCGCCTTTGGCCAGAAACAACCCCACCGGCTGGGCTTCGGGATTGGGGTAGTCTTGGTAGGCGGTCGGTTTCGAGCGCTCATCGTCTTCGCGCACGATCCAGGCGCGGTCCTCGGTGTCGATGCCGTTATCCACATCGTGCAGGTAGCGGGTGAACCAGCGGTTCATCATCTTCAAGGGCGGCGGTCCGCCGTGCCCTCCCTGGTGATAGTAGATCCGGGCGGGAACGCCCCGCTCCTTCAGCGCCTGGTAGATGCGGAAACTGTGCTCGGGCATCACGTTCCAGTCGTTGAACCCGTGGGCCATCAGGACCGCGGCCCGGACGCCGTCAATGTGATTCAAATAATCGCGACCCGCCCAGAAGCGGTTGTAGTCCCCGGTGACGCGATCGAGGTTATCGAGCATCTCCTGGTCGCGGATTTCGCAGTCGCAGTACTCGCGCCGCTGCTCATTGCCGCTGTGGATGAAATCGTACAGCACATCGATGTCTTCGCCGACAAATCCACCAGGCGAACGGACCAGGCCATGGGAGCGGTAGTAGTGGTAATAGGAGGTGTTCGGCGCGACCGGGATAATCGCCTCCAGCCCCTCGACGCCGGTCGTCGCGGCCGCCAAGGTGAGCGTCCCGTTGTAGGACGTCCCCGTCATGCCGACTTTGCCCGTGGACCAGTACGCGCGCACCTCGTCGGCGCCTTCGGGTGTGGTATATCCTTTCGCCCGCCCGTTGAGCCAGTCGATGACCGCCTTGGGCGCGAGCGACTCGTTCTCGCCCCCGACCGTCGGACACCCCTGGGACAACCCCGTCCCGGGCGACGACGAATGCACGACCGCGAAGCCCCGCGGCACCCAGTCCTTGACGAACGCCTTGGAGATGATCGGTCGCTCGCCCTTGCGCTTGATCTCTGACGCGGCCTCGCGCTTCGGTGGCTCTTCCCCCAATTCCTGACGCGTATCCCACATATAAGTGTGGACCGGACTGCTGGTACCGGCATAGTAAGGGCTCGTGCCGTAGATCACCGGGACCCTGAGGCCCTCGGTATCCGTCTGCCGTTGCCGTGTCACGCCCACGTGCATCCGATCCAGTTTGCCGTCGCCATCCGAATCGAACTCGGTTTGGACCCACAGATCGTGCCGGATCCACATGTCGGGATCTTCGAAGCGCTTGACGATCTGGGCCTGGCCGTCCTTGATGGTGGGAACCGCGGCTTCCTCATCGTCGCTGTCATCCTTCGCTCCGGCCAGACTGGGCGCTACCAGCAGGCACAAACACGCCATGATCACCAACCATCTGACCCACAACTGCCTCGATTGTATTCTCATAG
>JAAEQP010000055.1 GCA_024231375.1 bacterium
GAATGGGCTCACCCGGACCTCGACGACGACTACGACCACCGTCACCTGTCCCATTTGTACCCCCTGTGGCCGGGACACGAGATCAACCCCGAAGACACGCCGGACTTGTATAGCGCCGCGCGCAAAGCGGCCCATCTACGCAAGATGGGGAACGAATCGGCCCACGGCCTGATGCACATGGGATTGGTGGCGGCACGTCTGAAGGACGACGCCATAATCAGTCGAAACCTCAGCCATCTGCTGACCAACGACTATCTCTACTCCAGCCTGGTGACGTCTCACAATCCGAAGCATCGAATCTACAACGTGGACGCCAGTTGCAGCCTGCCCGCCATCGTCCTGGAAATGCTCGTCTACTCCCGTCCAGGCATCGTCGAGGTCCTGCCGGCTCTACCGGAGACCTTGAGCAAAGGAAGCGTCTCCGGTGTGCTCTGTCGGGGCCAAGTGCGCGTCGACGTGTTGACCTGGGATACGGACGCCAACGCCGTAGACATCAAGCTCACGTCGTCCAAAGACCAGGAGATCACGCTCATCTACCGCAAGGGCATCAAGGCGTTGTCGATGGACGGCGCAGGCGTTCGGGCGAACGGCGACCGCGCAACACTCCGGCTCAAGGCGGGCCAGCAACACATCCTCCAACTGCAATCCGCGGAATAGGGCCGTACCGGCCAGAGCGACGTGGGTTGATTCCGTCGCCCTTGCAGGGCTTCCCTGGAGGGGGTGGGCTGATCCCAGGATTTCGCTTCGCTCATCCTGGGCTATCTTCGGCGGTCCCTCCGGGACCACGGCGTGCGGAGCGGGGGGCATGACCGGCGAGGGCGCCGGTCCCACACCTGCCGTGGCTCACGCATCGCCAGCCCGCGCAGCGGGCGATAGATGGTAGCCACGGGCGTGAGCCCGTGGATCTGCCACACGCCCCACGGAGAGAGCCCCCGCAGGGGGCGACACACTCCCTCACGGGCTGTAGTAATTGAAGGTCATCTTGCTGCGCCGGTAGTGCGGCTTGTCCCACAGCCGCGGATGGTCGGGACGTGGGTTGGGCGCGGGGTTGTGGTACACGTGGATGGTGTTTCCGTTGAGCACGACCATCTCTTCGCGCCAGTCGCCGGAGACATCGGCCACGTACAAGCGGTCGGCCTTGTCGGGAAAGCGAGCGACAAAGGCACCGGTCACTGGATTGAACACACACACATCGCCGCTTTCGTGGCGTTCTTTGGCCGCGGCCAACTGCGTGGGCTCCCCGGTCCAATCAATGGTGTAGATGACCTCTACCCCGCTGTCGGTCCATCCGTCCGGCGCGACGTTGTCCATCTCGTAGGCGTTCAGCAAGGTGCCCGTGGCGTCGAAGGTCCAGGGCTTCTGGTGCGTGTTGAACCGGCTTCGGCACCACACCTCAAGTCCTGGCCGCGCGGCATCGAACTCGCCGACCGCCGCGTTCTGCGGTTCCCAATGCTGGTAGTGAGTTTCCCAAAGGACGCGCTCGCGGTTGTACAGGAACACCCGGTTGCCGCCCCCTTCCTCAAGCGCCAGCACTTCCAGTCCCGGCACGTCCGGCCGCACGTCGTACACGAAGATGGAATCGACATGGCCCTTCAGCGGAATACCCGCCAGCGGTTCGCCGTCCGGACTCAGCAACACAACGCCCAAGACCTCGTCCCGTCCGTCGCCGTCCAGGTCGGCCAACCGCGCGCCGTTGTGGGCGCACGCGCCGAAGTCTCCGCGTTGCCATAGAGGTTCGTACCGTCCATCGCGGAGCGCATCCAAGGCGAACGCGGCCACGTACCGGCCGGTGCGATAGCCGTCCCTGTTGGTCGCCTGCAACAATACATCGCGGTCACCTTTGCCGCGGAAGTTGGCGACGGCGAGGTGCTCCCATCGCTCGGCGCCTTTCGGCACGGGCGGCGTAGCGCGCCACTTCACGTCCCCGGTTGCGCCGTCCACGACCTCGAGTCCCTTGGCATCCGTCGTACCGCCGAGTAGGTACAGCACCTCCGTGCGTCCGTCGCCGTCGATATCGCACGCGGCCACGCCGGGTCCGTTGTGACCGGGCAACCCCGCCCGTTCCGACGACCCGCCGACACGCACATCCACCTGTTTCACCCACAGCTTGGCGCCGTCGTGTCCATACGCGGCGAGGTGCCCCGGCACGGTGACGAGATAGTCGAGCAACCCGTCGTCGTTCACGTCGGCCGTCAACAGTCCGCCGGCGCTGTCCTCGGGCGCGGGCACGTCGACCTCGATGAGGAACGGGTTGCTGTCGTACTGTGTCCACGTGTCATAGGCCAAAGGCGTGGCCCCGGCCGTGGTGATTGCGAACAGTGTGGCAGCCGCCAGAGTCACGAATCTCATGGTCTTCTCCCGAGTGAGCGGTGTGTCTGTTCCGCCTGGATTCGGTTTGTCCCGTGTCGTCTCGATACGATACTCTATTGGTTCTTGGCATTGCATTTCGCGGAGACCGAACCGACAAACGGAAGAGCACGCAATCCGCGTGGATTTCGCCGCGTGAACGAGCCCAAACGGGGAGCCCATGATGAAATTCGGGGTAATCGGATGCGGATGGTACGGCAACCTGATCATGGAACACGCGCTACGCCTTGGCGCCGAAGCGACCGCGCTGTGCGACGTGGACTCGGACCAACTCGACAAGGCGGCCGACACCTTTGAGAAGGCCCAAGGCGCCCGTCCGGCCGTCTACAAGGACTACCGCGACCTGCTGGACCACGAGGGGCTGGACGTGGCCGTGATCGCCACGCCTACGCAATGGCACGCCCTGCAATTCATCGCGGCCTGCGACAAGGGACTCGACATCTACTGCGAGAAACCCTTTTCCTACGACATACGCGAAGGCCAAGCCATGTTGGCAGCCCACGAGCAGGCCGGCAATGTGGTGGCGATCGGATTCCAGCGGCGTCAGCTTCCCGTTTTCCACGCCGTCAAACAGTTCATTGAAGAAGGCGGCGCGGGACGCATCGTTCAGGTGGACGCCCAGATTCACTACCACGCCACGCCGAAGGACGCAACACCTCAGGATCCACCGGCGTCGCTCGATTGGGATGCCTGGTGCGGACCGGCGCCCCTGATCCCCTATTCGCCGAACGTGGGCCATCACAGTTGGCGGTTGGAACGCACCACGGGGCACGGCCACTTGGTGGACTGGGGCATCCATCTCATCGACGCCATCCGCTTCATCTTGGATGAATCCATGCCAACCGCGGTCACGACCGCGGGCGGATGCTACGCACTGGACGGCCAAATCACGACGCCCGATACGCTGACCGCACACTTGAAATTCGAGCGGTGCCCCGTGACGTGGCGCCACCGGCTGTGGGGCGCGGCGGAAGTGGACTCGTCTCTCAGCAACTGCATTGTGTTCTACGGCGGCGAAGCAACGGTCCTCGTCAAAGAGGACGAGTGGACCGTGATCCCCTGCGACTCCAAGGAGGAGCGCCAGACGTTCACGCCCGATGCGGACGTCGATGTTCAGGCCCTTCACGTGCAGGATTTCGTTGACGCCGTACGCTCTCGCCGCGCACCGTGCTGCACGGCCTACGACGGGCATTGTTCGACCGCCACGGTCAACCTGGCGATGATTGCGTTTGAGGCCGGTGAAGGAGTAGTATGGGACGATGCGGCCGGGGAGTTGAAAGGGAGCGAAGCGGCCCGATCACTCCTCCGGCGGGACTACAGGCAGCCGTGGATTCATCCTGACGAGTCGTGAGTCTTCGGCAGCGCCTGAGACGGTGCGAAAGAGGCTTGTGAGGACCGGGGATCGTATCGGCTAACCACTGGTTTTACAGTTGGTTACCTTACAAGTCCGCCCAAGGGGATTGGGAAGCGGGTCGATTGACGATTTTCTGCTTGATATGAGCAGTTTAGATCTGTAGGATCAGTAAATCGTGACAAAATTCGCGAATGTGAGCGAGAACCGTTACGAAGTGTCCTGTTGGGGCTTATAGTGGAGTGCTCCCGGCAACGGATCTTCAGGGGATGCCGTGCCGTGAGCGAAGGAGGAAGATATGGCGAAAATACTCGTCGTGGATGATGACCCGGATATCAGGGAAGCCTGTACCCTGGTCCTGGAAGCAAAAGGCCACGAAGTGCAGAGCGCTGGATCGCGAGAGGAAGGGATGAAGGCCATCGCTGCCGGGCAGCCGGACCTCATGATTCTCGACGTGATGATGGAACAGCCTGACGATGGCATGGCCATGGCTCAGGAGCTGCGACGTCAGGGATTCGCGAAGCCGATCCTCATGCTCACGAGCATCAGTAAGGTCACGGGGTTGAGCTACGGGGAAGACGAGTCGGTCGTCCCGGTAGACGAGTTCGTCGAGAAGCCCATCGCCCCGGACGCGTTGGTGGCCAAGGTGGCCGAGCTGCTCAAGAAGACGGAGGGCTAAACGCATGCTGGTCACGGAACGCGAACAACTCAAAGAAGATATTGTGAACTGGACGAAGCAATACGGCGGAGACCGTAGCGCCTTGATCCCGGTTCTTCAGGATATCCAGCGGAAGTACTACCGCATTTCCGAGTACGCCATGCAGGTCGTGGCGGACGTGTTGGACATTCACCCGGTCGAAGTCTACGGCGTGGTGTCGTTCTACAGCTTTCTCGACAACCAGCCCAAGGGCCGGTTCGTGATCCGCCTGTGCCGCACCATCACGTGCGACCTGGCAGGCAAGGACCGCGTCGCAAAGCAGTTGGAGAACGACCTGGGCATCGGCTTTGGCGAGACGACCGCCGATGGCAAGTTCACGCTCGAGTGGGCGAACTGCCTGGGCATGTGCGACCAGGGCCCCGCGCTGCTGGTCAATGAGCAAGTATTTACCCACGTAACGCCTCAGAAAGTCCACGACATCCTTGAAGGATGCCGTCAGGCATTCGGCGTCTACGCTGTCGAGCAGAAAGAGGAGCACCTGGTATGAACGACGCACATGTAGCTCCACTCACGTTTGGGAAAGTCGACGCCGATGCGGGCCTGAAGGCCGCCCTCGGTATGAGCCGCGCCGATGTCATCGGCGTGCTCAGCGCCAGCGGCATGAAGGGCCGTGGCGGAGCCGGATTCCCGACCGGTGTGAAATGGAATCTCGCGGCTGCCGCGAAAGACGATACGAAATTTGTCGTCTGCAACGCCGATGAAGGCGAGCCCGGAACGTTCAAGGATCGCGTGATTCTGTCGAACTTCGCGGACCTCGTGTTCGAGGGCATGACGGTCGCTGGATACGCCATTGGCGCCGCCACCGGCATCATGTACCTCCGGGCGGAATACGCCTACCTCCGCGCGCAACTGGAAGACGCGCTCACGAAACGGCGCGAAAACGGTCTCCTCGGCAACAACGCCGGTGGCAAAGACGGTTTCGCGTTCGATATCGAGATCCGGATGGGTTCCGGCGCGTACGTGTGCGGCGAGGAAACGGCCCTCATCGAGTCGCTCGAAGGCCATCGTGGCGAGCCGCGCAACCGCCCCCCCTTCCCCGTCAACACGGGCTTCATGGGCCACGCGACGGCCGTCAACAACGTCGAAACCCTCGCCTGGGCAGCGTGCATCCTGGCGAACGGCGCCGACTGGTTCAAAGAGCACGGCACCGAGAAGTCCACGGGCCTGAAACTGTTCAGCGTCAGCGGCGACTGCGAACAGCCCGGCGTGTACGAATTCCCGCTGGGCATCACCGTGGGCGACCTGTTGAAGACTGTTGGCGGCGAGAACGCCAAGGCAGTCCAGATCGGCGGCGCGTCCGGCCACTGCGTTCCGGCCAAGGATTTCGACCGGACCATCGCCTTCGAAGACGTATCCACGGGCGGATCGGTTATTGTCTTCGGCCCCGGCCGGGACATGCTCCACATTGCCGAGAACTTCCTTGATTTCTTCTGTGAGGAATCGTGCGGACAGTGCACCCCCTGCCGTGAAGGCAACGAAAAGTTGCTGGAAGGCGTGAAGATGCTCCAGAAGGGACAGTGCTCGATGCAGTACCTTCGCGAGTTGTGCGCCCTCGGCGAGACCATGCAATTGGCTTCCAAGTGTGGCCTTGGTCAGTCGAGTCCGAATGCGTTCCTTTCCATCGTGGAGCATTTCCGTGACGAAATCATGGGGCGAACCGAGGAGGCGGCTGCAGGGTCCGGCGCGCTCAACTAGCGCCCGCCTGCACCGATGCTTCGCGTTACTGCAAGGAGAAGACAATGGCTGACGAAAAGAAAATAGGTAACGACACCTCGCGCGCTCCCGTGAGTCAGCGCGGCCAAAAGGTGACGGCCGATGTACCGGAAGGCGCCATCGGCGCGACGGTAACGGTCGACATCGATGGCAAGGAAGTGAAAGTCCCCATGGGGACCACGATTCTCGAGGCGGCCCGCACGATCGGGATCAAGATCCCGACCCTGTGCCATCACGAGGATCTCTGCATCGCGGGCGTGTGCCGCGTATGCGTGGTCGAGGTGGAAGGCCAGCGGACGTTGCAGGCGGCCTGCGCGTTCCCGATTACGGCCCCCATCAAGGTCAAGACCCATACCCGCAAGGTGCGCCAGGCCCGCCGGCACATCATCGACCTGCTCCTGTCGACGCACTACGGCGAGTGTTACGCGTGCGCGCGCAACAACAACTGCGAACTGCAGTCCCTCGCTAAAGAATACGGCGTCGATTTCTTCCGGTTCGGTCATCCGGACAAGCCGAAGTTCGAGATGGATCTCTCGAGTCATTCGGTGTTCCGCGACATGAACAAGTGCGTGCTCTGCCGCCGGTGCATCCGTACCTGCATCGATTTGCAGGAAGTGGGCGTGCTCGACGTCGATGGCCGCGGCGCGGAGTCGAAGGTCGTCACCTTCGAAGACAAGCCGCTATCCGACGTGGTTTGCATCAATTGCGGACAGTGCATCAACCGCTGTCCCACGGGCGCGTTGCGCGCCAACGACCCGACCGACGACGTCTGGGCCGCCATCGACGACCCGACGAAGCACGTCGTCATCCAGACGGCGCCGAGCCCCCGTGCGGGCATCGGTGAGTGCTTCGGTCTCGAGCCCGGCATCCCGATGACGCTCGAGATGAACACGGCCCTTCGCCGGTGCGGCTTCGACCGCATCTTCGACACCAACTTCACCGCCGACCTCACCATCATCGAGGAAGGCACGGAGTTGATCATCCGGCTGTACAAGGCTCTCGTCGGAGGCGACACGGAAGTGGCCCTTCCCCAGTTCACGAGCTGCTCGCCGGGTTGGGTGAAGTACATCGAGCATTTCTATCCGGAACTGCTCGGCCACATGTCGTCGGCGAAGAGTCCGCAGCAGATGTTCGGGTCGGTCATCAAGACCTACTACGCGGACTTGAACAAGGTCGATCCCAAAGACATCGTGACCGTGGCGCTCATGCCGTGCTCGGCCAAGAAGTACGAGTGCAACCGGCCCGAGATGAGCGATAGCGGCTTCAAGGATGTCGACTACGGTCTGACCACCCGCGAACTGGCCAAGATGATCAGTGAAGCGGGCATCCATCTTCCCGACATGCCCAAGTCCCCGTTCGACGATCCCTTCGGACAGGAAACGGGCTCGGGCGTCATCTTCGGCGCATCCGGCGGCGTGATGGAAGCGGCGTTGCGGACGGTCATCGAGTTGGTGTGCGGCATCAAGGTCGAAGACCTCTACGAGCACGCCGACATCATCCCGCTGCGCGGGTTCGACGGCATCAAGTACGCCGAGATCACCGTGCCGGACGTGGGTCCGGTGCCGGATCTGCTGAAGCCGTTGGTGCCGAATTGGGATTGGCTCAAGGGTGCGACCGTCAAGGTCGGTATTGCCCATGGTACGGCCAACGCCAAGAAGGTGCTTGACGACATCAAGGCAGGTGGCAAGTTCAGCGAATGCCACTTCATCGAATTCATGGCCTGTCCGGGCGGTTGCCTGGGCGGTGGCGGCCAGCCGATCCCGACGACACCGGAGATTCGGAAAGCACGCGCCAAGGCCATCTACGCCGAGGACAGCCGGTCCGAGGTCCGCAAATCGCACGAAAACCCGGCCGTACTGGAACTGTACACCAAGTTCCTGACGGACGGTCCCTGCGGCCACCTCAGCCACAAGCTGTTGCACACGCACTACACGCCTCGCGGCAAGTACATCGTGTAACTCGCGCACAAACCCTTCAGACCCACAAGCCGGGCGGGAGCCACTCCCGCCCGGCTCTGTCTTTCGGAAGAGACGCACTTCTGAACAGCCCCGCAGACGCCCGCGCTACA
>JAAEQP010000056.1 GCA_024231375.1 bacterium
GTAGAGGCCCCACATTCCAACGGCGCATAGAACCAGGACAACCTCAACGCAGACCATAAGGAGGTTGGGAATGAGAAACAACACAACAAATCCATCCAGAGTGGCACCCGAAGTCAGAAATACCGCCACAACAAGCCGATCTCTCGGGTTCTTCTCTGTCCATCTTATCTTCGTCATCGTGATTCCTTCTTCTCCACGCCCGTCCCCTCTCACTCCGCCGACTTCGGTGTCCAGTCGTAGGTGGGGAAGGCGCGCCCGTCGTTGAGGACTACGCCGCGTGAGTGCCACGCGGCCCCGTTCTTCACGCCCTCGGCGCGGACGGCGAGCCGGGCGATTCCGAGGTGCCTGACGGGGGTCACTTCGCCCGCATCGGACACGCCGTTGCCGTTGGCGTCGTGCCAGACGGACAGCCCGCGCAACTCGTCTCCGGCGAGTCCTCCGTCGCCATTGTCATCCAAGGCCGCCATGGCATGATAGCCATCGCGCCAGAACACCCACCACGTAACGGAGCCGAACATCTGTCGGCCCGACGCAACTCTGCCCGTGTTTGCGGGATCCCACACGAGGATTCCCGTACCGGGCCGCACCCAGGGCCACGACCGCGCTTCGCCGTCGCCATCCAAATCAAAGGCGACTTTCTTGTCCGGCGCCAGCAATTCCTTCATGGCAACGGATTTCGTCAGCGAGAAGATGACGGGAGTGACGGTGCGCGGCCGCGCTGCAAGTTCTTTCACGCGCTTCGCCATACGACGGCGCTCCCGCTTGTCCTGCTGCGCCCCCTCATGCTCCGCGAGCACAATGCCAATCCCCTGGGCCGACTCGGTCGCCACCCGCAATTCCTGCCCGCCGTACTTGGTCCGCTTCGCCTTGTCGTAGGTGAGATTGTGGGCGTGGCGATACGCAAAAAGCGCTTCTTCGCCCCACGCGCGCCGCAAGAACATGCGCAACCCGATCTCGGGCGTGCTCGTCCGGGCATCCCACACTTTCTTGAACAGGGGCAGTGCCGCCGGGAGTTCCGCTGCCAGGGCCTCGATGGCATCCTCACGTCCTTCCTCCACTGCGAGGGCGTCGAGAAGGAGGCTGATGCGCGCGAAGTCCTCGTCACTCATCGTATCGACACCCGGCCCGCCGAAAGGCGGAGGCCCCAACTCTGCCGCGTGAAACATGCCTTCCTCGCACATCCACCCTAGGCCCAGCCAATACAACCCCGTCTTCGGTGCAAGCGCGGTGGCATTGCGATAGTACTTGATGGCTTTCAGCAGCAGGACTCTGTCGGCTTCGCCGGTTGATACTTTCCCCCTGAGGCGCACCTGGAAATCCGGATTGTCCAGGAACTGGGGCAGCTTGCGCTCATCCCCTTCAGCGTAGACCCCGAAATCTCTCGAGCCACGTGCATAGGCGATGCTGTA
>JAAEQP010000057.1 GCA_024231375.1 bacterium
CCGGGCGAAGCAATGGAGGACACGACCGTCTCGCGCCTGCACCAGTCCATCAAGAAGGTCACGGAAGATATCGAGAACTTCTCCTACAACACGGCCATTTCGGCGCTCATGATGCTGCTGAACGAGTTCCGATCCGCTTCCTCGGTGTCCCGGGAGGCTAGGGAGGCCTTCTGCATCATGCTGTCGCCCTTTGCACCGCACGTGGCCGAAGAAGCATGGTGCGAGGCCCTGGGCAACGCGCCACCCGTGGCTGACGCCCCTTGGCCTGGATACGACCCGTCACGCTGTGTCGAGGACGTTGTGGAAATCGCGATCCAAGTGAACGGGAACGTGCGCGGGCGCGGGCGCGTCTCGCGTGATGCGGAGGAGGCTGCCTTGCGCGCGGCCGTCAAGGCGTGTGCCAACGCCCAGCGCTACATCGAGGGCAAGCGCGAAGAGGAGTTCTTGATCGTCCCGAACCGGCTCGTGAATGTGATTGTGCGTTAGTACGCCGTGGCCCCCTTCGTAGACGCGGCATCCTTGCCGCGTTCCCAGTCCGGGCAGAAGAAGCGTGCATACACACGCACGCAGCCACCTTCGGCGAAGGTGGCGTACCCAGTACGCCGCGGCCGCCGGACGCGGTCCCGTGTAGATGCCGATTCTCCCGCACACAGCCACCTTCGGCGGAGGTGGCGTATAATGGCGGCTGCCGGGTGGCGGCATCAGAGGCGGCGGCGTCCAGGAGGTGAAGAGATGATGAAGGTCTGCGTGATAGCGGCGGCCGGTCTGTTGGCAAGTGGCATAGGCCTGGCGGAAGACGCAGTGTACGACCCCATGGACTATGGCGCGAAGCCAGACGGAGTGACGCTCTGCACAGAGGCTATCCAGAACGCCATCGACACGTGCGCGGCGGCAGGCGGCGGCAGCGTTCGGCTTGCGGCTGGACGGTTCCTGAGCGGCACGCTGTTCCTCAAGAGCAACGTCTCATTGATCATCGACGAGGGTGCGACCTTGCTCGGAAGCACGGAACTCGATCATTACCCGGTGACGATTCCCGAGTATCGTTCGTACACGGACAGGTACACGAACAAGAGCCTCCTCTACGGGGAGAATCTCAGCGATATCGCCATCGTGGGCAAAGGGACGATTGACGGGCAGGGCGCGGCGTTCGAGGGCGAGTGGAAGGTGCGTCCGTACTTGATTCGAATGGTGACGTGCAAGAACGTACGGGTGCAGGACATTACACTCATCAACTCGCCCATGTGGATGCAGCATTATCTGGCCTGCGATGACGTCAGGCTCCAGGGCGTCACGGTCTACAACCACTGCAATCGGAACAACGACATGATCGACATCGACGGGTGCAAGGACGTGTTGATCGCCGATTGCGTGGGCGACACGGACGACGACGGCATCACGTTGAAGAGCACGTCAGCGCGGGCGTGCGAGAACGTGACCATTCGCGACTGCACGGTGAGCAGCCACTGCAACGCCATCAAGTGCGGCACGGAGTCGAACGGCGGCTTCAAGAACATCACGATCGCGAACTGTACCGTCAAACCGTCGGCGGACACGGAGCCCATCTTCGGGTTACCCGCAGGTCTGGGCGGCATCGCGCTGGAGATCGTCGATGGTGGAACCATGGACAACGTTACTGTCTCCGACATCACTATCGAGGGAACGTTGGCGCCCATCTTTGTGCGACTCGGCAACCGAGCGCGTCCCTTCATCGAGGGAGGACCGAAACCCGATGTAGGTGTGCTGCGCAATGTGACGCTGCGCAATATCACGGCGACGGGTGCGAGCGCCATGGGGTGTCCGATCGCGGGGATTTCGGGGCACCCCATCGAGGATCTTGCGCTGGAGAACGTGAAGCTCTCCTTTGCCGGTGGCGGTGAAGAGAAGGATACGGTTCGCGCATTCGGTGAGAAGGCGGAGAAATACCCGGAGTGCAAGATGTTCGCCGATTGGCTGCCGGCGTTCGGGCTGTTCTGCTGGCACGTGCGAGGGTTGACGTTGACGAACGTGGCGCTGACAACGGAAGCGCCGGACGCGCGGCCGGCTGTGGCTTTCGAGGACGTGGAAGACATCACGGTGGACAGCAAGCGCGTTGCCGGGAACGAAGACGCGCCGGAGGGTGTGGTGTTTCTCGACAAGACAGATGGCTGAAGTCCTCCTCAAGACCGCAGGAAACGACCTCGGGCCCGCTTCGACGTTGCACACACAGGACGATTTCTGACAGGACCATTTGGGGACAAGACGATTCAGAGCGTTCTAAGAGTTTTTGGGAAACGGTCCTGTTTCTTGGGTCGTCCTGTTGAGAATCTCGATTCTTCAGGAGGGCATTCGCGCTCAGAGAGAGGGTCGCGCGTGGTACGCCGCGGCCGCCGGACGCGGCCTCTTGCAGGGACGGTTCGTTTCCCCGCAGGCCGGTGCCGCGCGACGGTCAACGTTGCTCTTTCCGCATGCGGCCACCTTCGGCGAAGGTGGCGTACTTGGGGCCTCCGGGAATGTTGTAACCTGCTCATGCGTCTTTATCTAAGGCGACCGATAGGCCGCCTGAGTTGATAGTCTTCCTCCAGCGTCGTACAATCGCGCATGGGTCAGATGAGTGTCTTTGTGTGCGGGCGCGCAACCAGAGGTACCTCAGGGTGGACGACGAAGAGCAATTCGATCATTTGGACGAACACATCGACGTCGAGACGCGCGAGTGGCTCGAGTCGCTGAATGAAGTCATCGAACGCGGCGGCGCGGAACGCGCGATCCATCTGCTGCGCCATTTGCAGATTCGTGCGAACGAGGCCGGCATCAAGCTGCCGTTCACGGCGAATACGCCGTACGTCAACACTCTCTCCAAAGAAGAGCAGCCCGTGTATCCGGGCCGCCGCGAAATCGAGCGGCGCATCAAGAGCATCATCCGGTGGAACGCCATGGCCATGGTGGTCCGCGCCAACCGCGAAGAGAGCGGCATCGGCGGGCACATCTCCACATTCGCATCGGCCGCCACGTTGTACGAGGTGGCGTTCAATCATTTTTTCCACGGACGTGCCGACGGCGGTAGCGGCGACATGGTGTATTTTCAGGGGCATGCCTCGCCAGGCATCTACTCACGCGCGTTCCTGGAAGGCCGGATCTCGGAAGAGCAGCTCAAGAACTTCCGGCGCGAATTGGCGCCCGGCGGCGGGTTGTCGTCGTATCCCCACCCGTGGCTCATGCCTGACTTCTGGCAGTTCCCCACGGTGTCCATGGGCCTCGGCCCCATCATGTCCATTTACCAGGCGCGCTTTAACCGGTACCTGGAAGACCGGGGCCTGACCGAAGACCGAGGCCACAAAGTGTGGGCGTTCCTCGGCGACGGAGAATGCGACGAACCTGAAGCGCTCGGGGCCATCACGCTGGCGTCGCGCGAGAAACTCGACAACCTCATCTTCGTCATCAACTGCAACCTGCAACGGCTTGACGGCCCGGTGCGCGGCAACGGCAAGGTGATTCAGGAACTGGAGGCCGCCTTCCGCGGGGCGGGGTGGAACGTTATCAAGGTCGTCTGGGGCAGCGACTGGGATTTCCTCGTCGCGCAGGACAAGCACGGCATTCTGGCCGAGCGCATGATGGAGGCCGTGGACGGCGATTACCAGAAGTACGTCGTCGAGGACGGCGCGTACATTCGCGACCACTTCTTCGGAAAGGATCCCCGCCTGCTCAAGATGGTGGAGAAGCTCTCCGACGAGCAGATTCGCCGGCTCAATCGCGGTGGCCACGATCCGCTCAAGGTCTATGCCGCCTACCAGGCCGCCGCGAACCACAAAGGCGCGCCCACGTGCATTCTCGCCAAGACGGTGAAAGGCTACGGTCTCGGCGAGAGCGGCGAAGGCAAGAACATCACCCATCAGCAGAAGAAGCTCAATGAAGATGAGATGCGCGAGTTTCGCACCCGCTTTGGGATTCCGATTAGCGACGAAGACGTGGCCCTCGCTCCGTTCTACAAGCCCAAAGACGACAGTCCGGAAATGATCTACCTGCGCGAGCGGCGAGAGGCGCTGGGCGGCAGCCTGCCGTGCCGGTCGTCGGAATGCCCGTCCCTGAAGGCGCCGGACGAGTCGATGCTGGCGGAATTCTACAAAGGCACCGGCGACCGGGCCGTGTCGACGACCATGGCCTTCGTGCGGCTGTTGACGAAGCTGCTCGACGACAAGGAACTGGGCCAGTACATCGTGCCCATCGTGCCGGACGAAGCGCGCACCTTCGGCATGGAGGCGCTGTTTCGCAAGGTCGGCATCTACGCCCATTCCGGCCAACTCTACGAACCCGTTGACAGCGACAGCCTCATCTACTACAAAGAAGCGCAGGACGGCCAGATCCTCGAGGAGGGCCTCACGGAAGCGGGGTCCATGTCGTCGTTCATCGCCGCGGGCACGGCCTACGCCACCCACGGCATTCCCATGCTGCCGTTCTTCATCTACTACTCCATGTTCGGCATGCAGCGCATCGGCGACCAGGTGTGGGCCGCAGGCGACATGCGGTGCCGCGGGTTCCTTGTCGGCGGCACGGCCGGGCGCACCACCTTGAACGGCGAGGGCCTTCAGCATCAGGACGGCCACAGCCACGTACTGGCGCTGTCGGTGCCGAATCTCGTCGCCTACGACCCGGCCTTCGCCTACGAGACGGCCGTCATCGTGCGCGACGGCATCCGCCGCATGTGCGAGGAACAGGAAAATGTCTTCTACTACCTGACCGTGGAAAACGAGAACTATCCCCAGCCGCCCATGCCGGAAGGCAAGGGAATCAAAGAAGGCATCCTGAGGGGCATGTACACGTGCCGCCCGACCACCCACGGCAAGATGAAGTTGCGTGCGCAAATCCTGGGGACGGGTTCCATCCTGAACGAAGCCCTGAAGGCCCAGGAACTGTTGGCCGACGAGTTCAAGGTGGCCGCCGACGTCTGGAGCGTGACGAGTCACAAAGAACTGCACCGCGACGCCCTCGACGTCGAGCGCTGGAACATGCTCCATCCCGGCGAGAAAGCGAAGACCCCCTACGTTACGCAATGCCTCGCCAAGGCGCCCGGGCCGGTCGTGTTCGCGTCGGACTACATGAAGGTCTTGCCGGACACGCTGGGACGCTACGTGCCTAAAA
>JAAEQP010000058.1 GCA_024231375.1 bacterium
CACAAAGAAAGGAAGTACCATGACCGAGCAAACAGCCGTAGCCAATGGCGTCGTACTCGAAGCGGAAGGACTCCGAAAAGCCTTCGGCCGGACCGTGGCTCTCGATAACGTCGACGTGGAACTCAGCGACGGCGAAGTCCTGTGCGTGATCGGTCCGAACGGCGCAGGGAAGACCACCATGCTCCTCTTGCTCGGCGGCGTGTTGTTGCCCGACGCCGGCACCGTCAACGTGTTCGGCATGCACCGGTGGAAACAGAGTTTCGAGATACGCCAACGCACCACCTTTCTCACCGCCGAACCCGTATTCGGCGCGAGCCCAACGCCCTACGAATTTCTCCGGTTTTACGGCCAGATCTACGGACTTCCCGAAGACACATTCAAAGAACGCATGGATCGCCTCGCCGACGAGATGGACATGACGCCCCATTTGCGCAAACCGTGGGCCAAGTTGTCCCTCGGCATGACCAAGAAAGCCGGCCTCATCGCGTCCTTCCTGCCCGACGCCGATATCCGGTTCATGGACGAACCCTTCGCCGGCGGTATCGACCCTGCTGCCATGGAACGCCTCTACGACTGGATACGCGACGCCAAAGCCCGCGGCGAATCCGTCATGTTCTCCACCCAAGTCCTCGAACAAGCCGAAAACTCCGCCGACCGCATCATCCTCCTCGAAAACGGCGCCATCACCGCCTCAGGCGCACCCGACGACATCATCCAACTCGCCGGCATCGACCCGAGCGAGGCGCGGCCGCTCTATAAAGCCTTCCTAGCCCTCACCGGCGGGCGGAACGAAGAGGCGACGGACGGGGAGTAGTGTGGTGATCAGCGAAGACATGCGATACTCGTCCCGTGCCTGCAACCCCTCTTCGTACGTAGTGCGGCCTTCAGGCCGTTCTTCTCTTCTCTGTTGTGGCGTGGTCTCTGACCGCGCCACTCCCACGACCGACAGGTCTCCAGATGTACGAGCACGGGGGTCCCATTGGGGCATCCCAGCACCGCGCAAGAACGCCCTGAAGGGCGCACTACAAACCCGGACGTGTGAAACAACGGCTCGGGGTCTGAACCAGTTCGAGTCCCCTCCTATCCTCCCAATCCTCTTCATCCATGTCAGAAGATCCCATTCCGGCATCCATCCGCGCCAAAGGAGTACGGCCGATGCCTAGCTGGGAAACCATCAAACGGGGGGCGAACGAGGCGGACCGTCCGCTGGCGTTGGTTGGGTTCTTCGCGCTGGTTGTGTACGGGTTCATGGCGGCGTGTGGCTCGGAATCACGGCTGATGCAGTGCGTGGGCGGGTTCTACCTGAGTGGTGTCCTTTGGTTGGCGGGGTCATACGCCGCCCGAAGACTCGCCGCGGGCGAGGACGGGGCACTGTGGCATCTGACGCCGCTGACCCCGCGGCTGCTACTCCAGCAAGCGTTGCGCAACAGTGTGGTGATGCTGTTTGTCGTGATCGTGGTTCTATCGGCAGCCTTGGTCGCCATCCACCTGCTGTTCCGGCACAACTCCCCCGAAGGGGGCACGCCACACGTCCTCCTGATAACAACGCTTCTCTTCTACGCGGTCTGTTTCACGGTGCCTCTGTGCGAGCACGTGTCGGGCAAGAGGCGCGTGACAGGCCTCGTGTTCGCCATGAGACACCTTGTGCGCTACATGGGGATTGCCGCTCTCTTCGTCTTGGGCGCTCTCTCTATCGCCATGGTCATCTGGGAGCCCGTCTGGGGTCTTTTCGCCGCCATGATCGACGCCGTACTTGGATGGGGCGTCATCGCGTACGTTCTCGTGTTCATCGTGTCGCCTATGTCGGGTATTGCGTTGGCACACGGCGATCCCGGCTTTGCGTGGCTTGTGTGGGGGTTCGTCACCTTCCTGATTGGAATCCTCGTGTGGTCTGTGCGAGGTGTTGTGCATGCCACGCGTCCGCTGCCGCCAGTGCAGATGGGGCGAACGCATTACGCCCGGTGGCTCACGAATGCCTGGGGCAAGGTATGGGAGCGTCGGGGCAACCCGCGCGGCGCGACCGGGGATACGGTCCCCGCGGGAGACGAGGCGAAGCCAACAGTACCGTACGACGAAACACGATCTCCCGAACACCAACTGATCCGCCATTGTGAACCATGGCGGAGGATTGCGGATTCCGGCGGGGCGGGTCTCGGAGCTCGGGTGCGTGCATGGGTACAGCGCCATCGCTGGCTGACGATCGTGTGGGTGCTGTGGATGGTGTCCGCGGCCTTGCACGCGATCCAGTTACCAATAGCCAACCTCGTTGGCTTCCTGTTTGTCTCCGCCATCCCAACCGTAGCGTCGGAATCCGCTGTGCGGATTCGCCACTCTATGACCATGACCGTTCTCCTGCCCCTGCGCTGGGAGAGACTGGCGCCCCATGCGTTCCTGTACACGGTGAGGCGGTTCATCTTGCCAGACCTGCTGTTTTCGACACTGGTAGGCACGGTCGCTCTAACCCGGCCCGACGTGTGGCTGGTGGCAATCCTGCTTGCCACGCTCATCGTCATTCGAGCCGTGGGGCTTCTGCTCCAATGGCTTCAAGCCATGCGCCGCGCCGGGCGTTGGTGGTTACCGTGGGTCAACGTAGGCATGTACATAATCGGGTTTGTCGGGTCCGTCGTGCTCCTCGATCAACTCCTGGGCTGGGCCGGTCCCCTCGACCCTGACATCTTCAACCTAGGTAGGATTCTGGCTCTGATTGTGCTCTGGATGGTCTTGATAGAGCTGTTAGTGGCGGTGATTCTGACCCTGTTCGTCTCCCGCCGCGACGGTTCGTCCGTGCCGGGCTACGTCGCACCGTTGAAAGAAGACGCATGATGTGGACAAAGCCAGTGAAGCCTATGCGACGCCCCTACAGGGCATATCAAGAAGGGGACGGCGGAAACCCAGGGCTGCGCTACGCTGACCCTGGGCTGTTATGTGCGGCCCTTTCAGGGCCCGTGCGTGGGACCGGACGTGCCGAGAACCCCTCTTCGTTCGTAGTGCGGCCTTCAGGCCGTTCCGATATCCCGTTCTCCCCGTTGTGGCCGGCCGCGGCCTCCGGGCCGCGCCCTG
>JAAEQP010000059.1 GCA_024231375.1 bacterium
CAACTACATCGACACGGCCTTCACGTACATGGACGGCCAGAACGAGCGGATCGTCGGGGAAGCCTTGAAGGGGTACCGGGACAAGGTCTATCTGGCGACCAAGATCAACAGCAAGGCGGACCTGCTTTCGAAGGAGGCCATTCATGCGTCGATGGATGAGAGTCTGCGGCGGCTCGGGGTGGATGGCGTGGACGTGAATCAGCTGCACCATCCCGACAAGGAAATCCTGGTTCAGGATGAGCCGAAGGAGGCGTTGGCGCAGATCCGGAAGGCAGGCAAGGCGCGGTTTGTCGGCGTGACGGCCCATAGCGACGAGACGGCGGTGTTGAATGCCGTCGTGGACGACCCGGACACGTTCTACGACATGGTGCTTGTCACGTACAACTACAAGACACCGAAGGAACAAATCGCGGCGATAGCGCGCTGCGCCGAGGCGGACCTGGGCGTGCTTGCGATGAAGACGCAGCAGGGCGGCTATGACACGGACACGATGGGCGCTGTGAGCCCGCATCAGGCG
>JAAEQP010000060.1 GCA_024231375.1 bacterium
AACGCCGGGACTGACCCCAGCGAAGTCCGCCGTAGGCGGACGAAGACGGGTCTGTCCCTAGCTTCTTTCGCGGCCTACGCGCCAGGAACTCAACCTTCCTCGACAGCGCCGGGCACGCTCCCGTCCTCCAGCAACTCGTCGAGCCGCACAAGCCGGTAATCCCGTGCACGCAATTCGGCCACGACACCCCGCACAATCTCGGCGGTCCCGCCCGCGTCCACGCCGCCGTCGTGCAAGGCCACAATACTCCCGTCTCGCACACGGTCCATCACACGCGTTACCACATGGTGCGCCGTCGGCGGACGCCGGTCCAGGCCGCGCACATCCCACGCGACGTGCGTGTGGTGCGACGCCTTCAATGCACCGGCAAGGTGCGGATTCGTCAAGCCCATCGGGCTTCTGTAGTAGCGGGTGCGAACGCCCACCGCCTGTTCAATGGCATCGCGCGCACCTTCGATCTCACGGCGAAGGCCACTGCCCATCATGAAGTTCGTCCACCACGCGTGCCGGTAGGAATGGTTGCCGATCAGATGGCCCTCATCAACCATGCGACGCGCCAACTCGGGATTCGCCTTCACCCGTTCGCCCACGCAGAAGAACGTCGCGCGAGCGTTCTGTTCCTTGAGCGCATCCAACACAACCGGCGTACTCTCGGGATCGGGACCGTCGTCGAAGGTCAGGGCGACCCGCTTGCCCCCCACTGGGCCGCGGCAGATCGACATGCAGTAGAATTGAAGTCCCGGCAACGCCACGCCGATCGCCATGGCGGCGACGAGCCCAATGCCCAGACCGGCCAGGCACCAGATGCGAACGGGCGCAGGTACCGCCACCAGGACCGCGAGCGCGGCAGCCGCGAACGCGATCAGGGTGTGGTGGAACCGACTCATGCCGTGGTCACACAGGCGCTGTGATACCCCGCACGCGACAGGCTGTACACCAGCGCCGTCCTCACAAGGGATTCCGTCGTTCCGGGACGGATGCAACGCACCGCGGGCGGGACTTGCCCGTCCCGTACGGCATCCACCGCCAGGGCCACGCCCAGCGCGGACGCGGTCATGAAATCGCCGCATTCGTGTTTGAAAACGCCCGCATTGGGCACGGTATCGGCCAGGCGGTCATCGACCCGCCGGTAGGCGGCATCGAGATCCGCATCACCGTTCGCGCCGTACAGAACCAAATCCACATCGCCCAGCGACAGTCCGGCGGACGCCAGAACGCGCCCTAGGAAATCCGTCTCATCGGCCGAGTCGAGGGCCGTAGCGTCCTGCCCGGCAAGCGGGCGCGCGGCCACGGCAGCGATGCGTCCGACACGCGCATGGCCTTCACACGTGCCCGGCGCCACAAGCAGCAACGCGGCTGCGCCCTCACCCGGAAGGGTCCCGTTGACCGGCGACGTCTCCTGCATCGGGTCCAGCGAACTCCCCGGCGACCGCCACCAACCCAAACGCCGCCCCGCCTCGACGCCGAACGACGTCAGCCGGTCCGCGCCACATACCAGGGCGTGGTCCGCGCGTCCAGCGCGCAAGACACGCAACCCTTCCTGCAACGCGATCTCAAACGAAATGGCGTTGTGCGTCAGCGTATAGTTCTCGCCGCGAAACCCATGCACGATAGCGGCCTCAGAGGCGAGACTGTTGTGTACCGAATTGATGAAATGGGTCGGCTTCATTTCGAAAGGCGATTTGGTGAACATGGCGTCGAGAAACGCCGTGGTATGCCCCAACTCGCCGAGGCCCGTACCCACCATCATGGCGGACCGCGCACCAAACTCGATGGGCGGGTCCAGGTTCCGCAAGGCCAAACCGGTGGCCGTCAGCGCCAGAAGCTGCACGGGACCCAGTCGCCGCAGTTTGTTCGGCGGCACAATCCCCTTGCCCATAGGTTCATCACACAGATACGCCGCGTGCGACTCAACTCCGGCCGCCGGCGGCAACGCCATGGAACCAGGGTTCGGCGCGGGAAACACGGCGCCCATGGCGACAATGTCTGCGACCGCCTGTGGTTGCCGCGCGGTCATTGCCCCGCTCCCTCCGCCGAGACACCCGCAAGCACCAGCGACGCGTTGTTGCCACCGAACCCGAGGGAATTGCTCACCACGTAGCGGACGGCCGCGTCACGTGTCTCGCGCAACGGCTCAAGCCCAATCTCGGGGTCGGGTGTCACGCACCCGAGGTTCGCGGGAATCCGCTGTTTCTCGATCGCCAGCAACGACAACACCGCTTCGATAGCGCCCGCCGCGGCCAGGGTATGGCCGAAAAAGCGTTTTGTGGACGACACAGGCGGCACGCCCCCCGCGAACACCTCCAGGATGGCCTTGCCTTCCACGGCGTCGTTGTCTGGCGTACCCGTTCCGTGGGCGTTGATGTAACCGATGTCGTCGGGCGTCACGCCCGCAGCATCCATGGCGGACCTCATCGCGCGCTGAATCCCGTCGCCGTCGGGGGACGGGGCGGTCGCGTGATGCGCATCGCACGTGCATGCCGCGCCGAGCACATAGCCCCGGATGCGGGCACCACGGCGGATCGCGTCGTCCTCGCGCTCCAACACGAGAACCCCCGCGCCTTCGCCAAGACTCATCCCTTTGCGGTCCGCATCGAAAGGACGGCACCCATCGGGCGCCACGATGAGCAGCGAGGAAAATCCATTCACGGTGAGTCGCGTCAACGAATCGACGCCGCCCGCCAACACCACGTCGGCCTCGCCATCGGCGATCCAGTCACACGCCAGCGCAATAGCGGCGGCCCCCGAGGTACACGCGGTGGACACGGTGTTCACCGGTCCCGAAAGCGACAGGGCACGGGCCACGGCGTTGGTTGTGGACGCGCACTCGTGATGACGCAGAAGTTCCATGTCGACCGTGCCGTCAAGCAACGCCTGCTCAAGAAACCGTTCGGAGTCCAGCATTCCGCCCGTGCATGCGCCCAACACGACCCCGGTCTCGCGAGGTAGCGCGTCAGCCGCGGCGCCCAGCCCCGCGCCCTCAAACGCCTGCCGCGCCGCGCACACCGCCAGATGGTCGCTGCGCGATCCGTGGTCCAGGCCGCTCCGTTCCGCCGGGTCGCCGTTCACCTGTCCCGCGGGCACCGGTTCATCACGGGCCGTGCGAAACATGGACAGCGGAGCCAATCCGTCGCGCCCGTGTTCGATGCCGTCCCACGCTTCGTCCGCCGACCAACCTTGGGCCGACACCATGCCGAACCCGGTCACGGCTATGCGCCCGCCATCCGTCATGTGCTTCGTTTCTCCGACACGTATCGGGCAAGGGAATCGATAGACGCGAATGCGGCCCGGCCTTCTTCCCGCTCGGTGATTCGGATGCCATGCTCCCGTTCAAGCATGACAACCAACTCCAAGGCGTCGATAGAGTCGAGACCCAGTCCTTCGCCAAACAGCGGAGCGGCGTCTTCGATATCGTCCGGTTCAGTGTCCTCGAGATTCAGGGCTTCAGTGATCTGTTGCTTCAATGTCTGTTTGAGTTCGTCCATTTCATCCATCTCTCTGGCTAACGTTGGGTGCTACTCTACGGCATGGCCTGGCGAAGCGCCAGTTTTCGTCCGGCGCCGACGGTCGGTGGCGAAGGGAACGCGCATTCGGCGCCGGGCGAGCCGCACACCAGATACTCGTAGACCTCGCGAAGAGGAACGCCGGACGCGTCAACTTCATCGTCTTCAATTGCGATTCCGGCAAGCGGAGGTCGCGTCGCATCCGACCTGTCCGCACGCTCCACAAGAAAGGCATAGGCAAACCGGCCACAGGGCTCTTCCACCCCGGAGAACGGCGTAGCTTCGGGCGGCACGGCTTCCGCGGAAACGCACACGCACGCATCCGCGTCTCCGGACTGCACCAAATCGACGCCTTCCCAAAGGGCGGCAACCGACCACGACTCGTCCGACATGACACACAGAGTCGGTCCGCCGAGCCGGTAGCGAATGGCGATCTCGCCAAGGGCCACACTGGGCAGGGTGTAAGAAAACAGTTTGGGACTCCCGCCGCCCGGCTGCGACAGGGTGCCGATGAACGCCGCGTCGGTCGCGAGACATCCATGGGTTGAATGGAACACCACGGCCACGCCGGGGTCCACCGCGTCTTCGGAAGGCACGTCGAGCCCGAGCAGTTCGACCGAGGCAACAGCGTGGCGGCAGAGCGCATCGAGCCTGCCGAACCGCGGAAAGGGTTCGTTGGCAATGGTCTTCCAGTGAAGCGCGTCCTTCCCCGCGTCGCTCCACACACCCGAACGCGTCGGCGTGCCGTACCCCGTGTCATCAACATAGGCGCAGCGCGTGATGACTGTTGGCCGCATCATGACCCGGCCTCCGTTGACAGGACGACGGCCGCGTTGACACCGCCAAACCCCGACTTCATACAGAGGACAGTTCGAAGGTCCTGAATTGGATGCGCCTCGGCAGGGATGTGCATAGGTTTCGTGACGCCCAGTTCGCTGAGCCCCAGGGAACCGGGGATCGTGTTCTCGCTCAGCGCACGAAGGCACAAGGCCGCCTCAACCACGCCGGCCGCACCGAGGGTGTGACCGAAGTACCCCTTCATCGACGTCGCGGGCGGCGGTTCGTCGCCGAACACCCCGTTGATGGCCTGGGCTTCCATTTCGTCGTTGTACACCGTGCCGGTACCATGGGCACTGATGTATTGGATGTCGCCGGTCCCGATACCCGCCATGTCCAAGGCTTGCCGGATGGCGCGCTTCAACCCCTCGCCCGTACGCGACGGTCCCGTGATGTGGTTGGCGTCGTTGGCCGATCCCCAACCCCGAAGATAACCCACAGGCTGCGCGCCGGTTGTTGCCTTCGCGATGACCATGGCCCCCGCGCCTTCACCCAGGGACAATCCATCGCGGCCCGCATCAAACGGGCGGCACGGAACAGCGCTGAGCGATGCCAGACTCGAGAATCCACCCACCACGAAATGGGCAAGCGTGTCAACGCCGACGACCAGCGCCGTCTCGATGTCGCCCCGCTCAATCATGCGCGCGGCTTGGCCCATCGCGGCCAACCCGGACGCGCACGCCGTGGATACGGTGACGGCGGGCCCATCAATGCCCAACGCAGCGGCCAGGTCGGCCGTGAATCGCGGGGGCAAGTGACGGCCACCGCGCAGCGCCGCGCCTTCCCCTGTCACCGCCGCTTCGAGGGCTTCGATTTCCGCTTTGGTGGTTGACACGACCAACCCCATGCCCGACGTGTCGCAACCCGCCGAAGCAAGCACACGGCGGGCCACATGAGAAGCCGTACCGAAAGCCCGCGACCCGTTTCCGAGTCCCAGATCACCCTCGACCTCTTCAGGAAATTCGCCCGCCACCCCCGTGCGATAGCGCGACGCGTCGAGCCGCCGCATGGGTCGGATGCCACATTCGCCGCCAAGCATGGCGGTCCAAACGCGGTCGAGGTCGGCGCCGAGGGCCGTTACGATATCGGCCCCGATAATGGCGCAGGGCTTACTCATGGGATTCCTGTAAGTCCGATTCGGTGCGCGCGTAGAAGTCCCGAAGGAAGTCGGGCATAGTCAGATAGAGTTCACCCTCGGGGTCGGTGAATACTTGAGTGGACCGCCCCGTGGCCAGCACCTCGCCGTCCGCCCGTCGAAACACGCAGTACGTGAACTCGATCTTGGGCGTGTCCTCGCGATAGAGCCGGGCGACGATGTCCAGTTCGTCGCCATAGGTCGCCGGCGCCATATAGTCGCATTCGGTATGTACCACAGGCGCCAGTAGACCGGCGTCGCGAATGTCGCGGTAGTCAATGCCAAAACGGCGACCAAGGGCCACGCGGGCATCTTCGAAGTAGGTGAGATAGTGGCCGTGCCACACGATGCCCATGGAGTCCACTTCCTGAAAACGCACACGGACAGGCGCCGTGTGCTCCAGAAATGGCCCGGAGGGTATGCTACGCGTTCGCCTCGCCACCAGCCTCCTCCTCATAGAGCTTCAGCTTGCCCGCCGCCACGACCCGGCCCCCGCACCGCACTTCACCCTCAGCCAGCGAGAACGTACCTACCTCCGTCAACACCCGCACAGCGGTCCGAAGTTCCTCGCCACAGCTTGGGCATTCCACAACATCGACGCCATCCACGCCAACCAACATCCCGGGCCGGGGCGCCCTGCCCGATACACGGGTACCGTACCCCTTCATGGCAGCGACGGTTTGGGCCATGCACTCGATCAGACACGGTTCAAGCACCGTGCCGTCGGAGGTACCGTAGTCGCCGTCGCGAAATGTCTTCACCGCCTCGGCCGCATCGGTGTCCACCGAGACGAGACGGTCCACCATCAACATGGGAGGCCGATGCGGAAGCAGGTCGTGGATGCCGATGTTCATTCGCCGCAGAGCCAGCAGTGTGGGTCCGATTCCAGGTAGTCGCCAGTGAGTTGGAACGCATTTCCACGGCATCCGTAGCACTCGCCATTGTGCTCGCAGGACCGGCACTTGCCCTTGACGTTGTTGTAGATGTCGCGCAGTTCCCGCACCACGGGATTCTCGCGGATGACGTCGGCCAACCGATCCTTGCGGACATTGGCTACGCTCAATGCCACCCCCACGCACGGCTGGATGTCGCCGTTGGCTTTCACGAGGGTGCTGTACCGATGCCGCGCGCACGTGGACCCCACCAGCGGCGGCCGAGGACTCCACACGATCCCGTATTCGTCCTGGTCGATGGCCGCCAACCGGTCGAAAATGGCGCGCGTTTCGTCAAGAGTGATATGGAGCTCCTGATGATCGACCGCCCGACCCTGGATGGTCATGCATTCGAAATAGGGCAGGATGTTGCGATCCCGCGCCCACCGCCACAGGCTGGGGATCTCGTGGTAGTTCTGTCGAACAATCACCGTCTGTATCCCCAACGCGTGCGCCGCGTCGGGATAGCCCGCGGCAAACAGCGCGTCCATGCACCGTTCGATAAGCGCAAACGTGCCTGGCACGCCCGCCAGCTCGTCTTGGATGGCCGGGTCTGCCGAGTTGCGCTTCACCACCACATCCACCCCGTGTTCATAGAGAAACGAGGCCATGTCGCGATCCAGCAAGGTGCCGCTGGTGAACAGTTCAATGCGGAGGTCACGCGAATGGATGACGGCGACCAATTCGCGCAGATGCGGATAGAGCAGCGGCTCGCCTCCGCCCAACAACACGATCTTGCGCGCGCCCAGATCGGCGGCCTGCGTGACCACATCCTTCAATTCGTCGAGGGACAGTTCGTGCTCGATGGGCCGTCCGGCACTGGAATAACAATAGACACAGCGCAGGTTGCACGCATGCGTCATCTCCAGCTCCATAGACAAGAGCCCGTGGTTGCGGACAGTCTCTTCGATTTCGGCCTCGGTAAACTCCAGCCCGGCGATGGGCAGGGTCGCGGCGTCTCTGCAATAGGCGCTCATGCGGCGGACGGTTCCTCCTGCTCGGGTTGGCCGCCCCAAAAATCGTAGAAGTTGTTCCACTGAAGCGGATACTGACGGAGATGCGTTTCGAGCCGCCCGGCAAACCGCGCGACGTGATCATTCAACTGCCGGTCGCGGTCACGGTCGGCCCGTCGACCCAACGACACCCGCTCGGACGGGTAGCCGGTGAATTCGTAACAATAGGTGCGCGTACGCATGGCAAAAGCGTGCATCACGGGCGCGCCACTCGCCGCCGCCACCAGATAGGGACCTGTCGGAAACCGGACCGGCCCTCCCAGGAACGGAACCTCGGCGTTAGGTTGCGAGTCCAGGCATCGGTCGCCGGTGATGGCCACGATCTCGTTGCGCGCAAGAGCGGCAAGCATGGCGAGCGTCGTGTCCATGGTCCCGTCGATGGGAATGATGCTGAACCGGCGTTCTTCCATGACACGTGCAAAGTACTTGCGAATATGGGCGATCTCGCCCTCGAAGGCAGCGACGTTGACCGGCGCGCCGAATTCGTCGAGCATATGGGCCGCCGCTTCCCAGTTGCCGCAATGGGCGCCAATGATTAGGAGCCCACGCCCTCCCTCCAGTGCCTGGTGAATGTGGGCCTCGCCCTCCTTGTCGAACCGGAACCGTTGGCTGTGGCCGCCGATAATGGCAATGCGGTCGAGCAGGAGTTGGCCAAAGGTATAGAAATGCCGCCAGGACGCCCAGGTGCGGTCCAGCCACGTTGTTCCGGGGAAACCGATCCGGTCAAGATACTCGCGCGACGCCTTCTTGGCCTTGGGCGCGAAAAATACATAGTAGAACGACACCGGAATCAGCAACAGATAAGCAATCCTCATGCCACAGAAACGCACCAACTGCACGAAGATCCAGTTGCCCAGGATCCCCCCGCGCGTCCGTCCGGTCCAGCGGCCACGTTGCGTATCCGGCGAGGCATGCTCGTGTGGTGTGGTCACGTGTTCTCCGCCGCGGTTTGGGTCCACTGCTCCAGGTAGTCGTGAATGTCGCCAAGCGTGCGCATCTGGCGCGCCTCGGCCTCTTTGATTCGGCAGCCCACGGTGCGTTCGATCGCCACCACCAAGTCAACGGCGTCCAGACTGTCGAGTCCCAGATCGTCACCCAACAAAGCCTCAGGAATGAGCACCTCTGGTTCCACCTCGAAGTCCTCGATCATAATCGCGTCGATCTGGGCGATGATGTCGTCTCTGTTCACGGTCAATTCCTTCGCGTCGTCACGTTGCCGCATCAAAGTCCACCACGAGCACGGCGTTGGTGCCCCCGAATCCGAACGAGTTGGACACGGCCTTGCGAATCGTCGCCGGCGTTGTCTCGGCCACCACCTGGATGGGCGGGCACGCCTCGTCGATCTTCGTCAAATTGAGGTTGGGCGCCACGAAGCCTTCTCGCGCCATCAAGACCGTGTACACCATCTCACTGGCCCCTGCCATCCAACACTCGTGACCCGTCATTGATTTCGTGGACGACACCGGCACGGCATCGCCGAACACCTCCGAAATCGCTCGGGCCTCCACAAGATCGCCGACCGGCGTCGACGTCCCGTGGGCGTTCACATAATCGATATCGCCGGGATCCACACCCGCATCACGCAAGGCCATTCGAATCGCCCGGGCGGCGCCGGTGCCGTTCGGCTGCGACAAATGGCCCGAACTGTCGCACGAAAACCCGTACCCGCTGATGATCCCGTAAATACGCGCCCCGCGGGCCTGGGCACGTTCAAGGTCTTCCAACACCAAACAAGCCGCGCCGCCACTGGGCACCAACCCGTCCCGCTCCGCGTCGAAGGGCCGACTAGCCTCGCCCGGGGCGTCTTCCCGCGTGGAGAACACGCCCAACGCGTCGAAACTCGCCATGCTTTCCCAGTTGATCTCCTGGGCGCCACCGGCGATGACAATGTCTTGGAGTCCACTCCGGATCAGGGCCGTAGCCTGCCCCAGGGCATGGCCGCCGCTCGCGCACGCTGCACTCAGCGTCCACGACGCTCCGCCCACACCGAACTGGGTGGCCAAATTCATGGTCACCGTCGAGTTCATAGTGCGGAATATGGAGCCGCTGCCAATAGGGTGGGTTTCGCCTGCTTCCCGGGCCACGTCGATGGCGTCGACGGCGGCTTTCACGCAACTGTCGTTACCGAAGACAATCCCGCACCGCTCGTCACGAAGGGCCTCTTCTCCGAGTCCCGCGTCGCGAATCGCGTCCGAAGCCGCCCCGTACGCGAACTGCGTCATTCCGTCCATGGTGCGCAACATCTTACGCGTCATGCCCGCAGCCCGCGGATCGAACCCGCGAATCGCGCCCGTCAATGCCGAGCGGAACCCGCGTTCGCGTCGTTGGGGGTCCAGCACAATGCCGGATCGCCCAGTCCGAAGCGATTCGGTCACCTCGTCAAGCGAGGTCCCGATACAGGAGACGATTCCCAATCCCGTGATGGCAGTATGGCGGGAATGGCTCCCCGAGTTTCCCAAACCCATGCGATAGCTACCCTTTAGCAAAGACCGCCGTTCACTGCAATCACCTGACCGGTGACGTATGATGCCATGGGCGAGCACAGGAATACAACCGCTGCCGCCACTTCTTCAGGGGTTCCAACCCGCTCCATAGGAATGGTTTTCGCAATCTGGTCGATAGGCAGCCCCTCAAGCATGTCAGTCTGGATAAACCCTGGCGCCACAGCGTTTACTGTGATGTGACGCTTGGCGACTTCCCGCGCCAAGGCCTTGGTCGCGCCGATAAGGCCGGCCTTGGCTGCCGAGTAGTTCACCTGCCCTTCCATGCCGATCTGCCCCGAAGTCGACGAAATGTTCACAATCCGGCCCGACCGCTTCAGCAGCATGTGCTTCACCACGGGCCGGGTCACGTGATAGAAACCCGTCAGATTGGTGTCGAGAACAGAGTGCCAGTTCTTGGATTCCATCCACACCATCAGCATATCGTCCGTGATTCCCGCATTGTTCACCAGCACATGAATGCGGCCATGCGTGGTCAGAATCTCCTCGATGGCGCCAGCGACAGCCTCGCCGTCCGACACGTCGAATTGGGCCAACTCCCCCGTCCCTCCGGCCTCGGAGATCAGCGCAAGTGCCTGTTCGGCATCGTCGGTCCGGCTGCGGTAGTTCACAATCACGTGCCGCCCGGTTTCAGCCAACGCCACGGCGATGGCGCGTCCAATGCCGCGTCCGGCCCCGGTCACGAGTGCAATTTCACGTTTTGTATCGGTCATTGTACTTCCTTTGCTTCGTTCAAGAACCTACGGCGCGTCCATCGCGGCGCCAGCCTGGGAAGAAGTCCCGCAATCCGCCACACGTTGCCCGGGTTGCCGAACAACAATGGGACATAACCCAAACGTACACGCCATTGTCCATAGAAATGGCGGAGGGTCGCGTCGTACTCACGCTCCAATTCCTCCACCGCAAGATACCTGGAAGGGACCACGAAATGCATCCCGTTCAGCAACTCAAAAGGGATCCCCGACAGGTCGCCGCAGTCGGCGGCGAGTTCCGTGCCGGGATAGGGCGCATACTTGCTGACATTGATGGTCGTCAGCGGGATCGCCGACAGGAACGCGCGCGTCTCTTCGATGGTCTCGCGCGACTCCTCCGGCGTGCCCATCATGAACAACCCCTTGGCATGAATGCCCGCTTCACGGGTGAGGCGCACCACCTCGGCCACCTTCTCGATCCGAATCTGTTTGTTAAGCGAATCAAGCACGCGCTGCGACCCGCTTTCAATGCCAAACGCGATCCCCCAACACCCGGCCCGCTTCATGGCCCGCAACGCCTCGCCGTCGAGCGTCATTACGTTGGCGTCGCACGTCCAGGCCACGGACGGATGCAGCTGCGCCAGCCCATCGCAGATGGCGTCCAGACGGTCCCGGTGCATGGTGAAGGTGTCGTCACAGAAGTTCACATAACGAACCCCGTGGACGTCCCGGAGCGAGGCGACCGTTTCCACCACGCGCTCGGGCGACCACGCCCGGTACCGCCGGCCGAAGGTGCTCTGGTCGCAGAACCGGCATCCGAAAGGACACCCGCGCGAGGTGCTGAGCGTGGCCATGGGACCGCCCGGCGAGAAGAACACGTTCGACGGATAGCGACTCGGATACCCTTGAAGCAGTTCGAAGTCGGGCGAAGGAACATCGTCCAGATCCTCAAAATGGGCACGGGAACTGGCCGCCCGCGGCGCGCCATCGGCGTCACGGGAAACCGTTCCGGGAAGGTCAACGAGAGATTCCTTTTGCGCGACCCGTTCAAGAAGCTCGACGAAGGTCTGCTCGCCCTCGCCGAACACGGCACAGTCCACGGCCGGATTGTCGCGAATCACCTCGAGGGCTGACCCACTCACGTGGGGCCCGCCGAACGCAATGCACGTATCGGGCAGGGCCTGTCGCATGCGCTCGGCCATGCGGCGCGCGATGGGATAGGCCTGCGTCGTCACCGTCACACCGATCAGGGCGGGATTCGCTGCGACCGCTTCGTGGGCGGCCTCCTGCCAAGTCAACCCACGGGCAGGCGCGTCGATGATCGTGACATCAACATCGGGGACGTGCCTCCTCGCGTAGGTAGCCAGCGACAGCAACCCCAGGGGTGGCGTGCAGCCCAACACCCGGGAAAGGTACTGGTACTCGGATTTCCAGAACGAGTAGGGCGGGTTGACGAGGACGATCTTCACGATCCGTCTCCGGATGCCGCGCCAGTCACACCGCGCAGGAGTTCCCGAATCTCGTCGCGTTCGGACCCGTAGGCGGGGTAGGCCGCCAAGGCTTCGTTGAGCATCGCCTCGGCCTCGTCGCGCCTCCCGGCCTGCGCCGCCAGCGTGCCAAGCAGCATAGGCGGCACGTAGTAACCAGGATTCAGTTCCCGCGCCTTCTCGAGCGCCTTGACCGCTTCAGCCTTGGCCCCGTCGTCCATCAACCGGTTCGCTTGGGTGATGAGCGTTTCCGACTCCACAAACCGCGCGTACGACCCATTCGCCAACGCGGGATCGGATGGCACGACCGCGGTGTTCCCGGGGTTCTCCAAATCAACCAATCCAAAGGGCACGTACGCGCCCAATTGGTGCGGACTCGCCGCCACCCACACCACACCGGCCGTCACGTCCATGATGACGGAATGGGTCGCCATATAGCAGTTCACGACGGCGTCGTTGCCCATGCCGGCGGGACGTCCGCCCGGCAGAAGCGAATCGCGCAGAATCTCGGCGGCGGATTCGAGGGCGAGAGTCCCATGCCGCGCGTCAACCAATTCCCGCGTCCGGTCGAACCGGGGCATCGTAGTCCCCTCGATCTTGTACTCCTGGTTACCGGGGTGGTCCTCAAGCGCCGGGGTCAAGAAATGGTTGGCGCAGACCACGGAATCGGATTCGGGCCGGCGAATCTCTGTGTGACCCGGCGTCTTCTCGACCACGATGGCCTTGCCCGTCTTCCCGTCGGCCACGAGGTAGGTGTCCGCCACAAACACCTCGGTGCCGCGAATGATCTCAGCCGCTTCGTCCAGGGTCGTGGCCCCTTCCATGACTTCGCGCAACATGATGGACACGGGGGTTCCGATGGTCTGGGTCTCGTAGCTGTAGCATGCGTTAATGCTCACCGCGATCCGGGCGTCGTTCATGCCGGTCACCACCCCCGTCATGCCTGGCCACGCCACGGAGATGAACCCGAGCCCTTCGTCGGGCTCAAACCGAATCACAATCTTGTTCTCGTCAAATTCTCTTCCGGCGCTGAAGTCGAAGTTGCGGCCCATGAACAAGTGACCGTCTGCGGTGGCCGTCCCCCACGCGGCGAACGACGTACAGCCCACGAGGGGGTTGTGCATCACGGCGTGGGAGATGTCGTGGGCGGCGTGGTAGTTCAACATCCGCCCGTAGAGCCCGCCCAAATGCGGAAAGGGATCCTCGTATCCGTGAGACAGCCCCAGGATCTCGATCTGACGGTCCATCGGCACGAAGTCGGGCAGGTTCCGGTTCCGCACAACCACCAGCTTGCGTATGAGCCAGAAGGCCACATCGGACGGGATGAACTGCTTCACCGTAGCGATGAGCGCGGCTTCCTGATCGCGAATGTAGGCCTGGGTCAACACGGCGTTGGCATAGCCCAACTCGTACGGCGTGCCGGTCAGGCGCATGCGGAGGATTCCGTCCTTCCGCCGAAGATAGCAGTCGCCGAACCGCCGATACTCGCCGTCTTCGACGACCGTCATCGACGCCAGGTGACTCGGCATCTCCATGGACGGTGGCACGGGCTCACAGTACCACTCGGCGAACATCGAAGCGGCCACCGTGAGGACCAGAAGAACCACCAACGACGCGGCACCGAACAGCGCGAGCCGCCGAAGGCGTTGCCCCCAGGTTCGTTTCGGTTTGGGCGAACCTTTCCGCGTCATTCCGGCGCCCTCCCAAGAACCAAGGTGGCATTGACGCCGCCGAAAGCGAAGTTGCTGGACATCGCCACCCGGGGTTGCGCCTCTTTCCCTTCAAGCAGATGGTTCAATCCCGCGCATTCCGGGTCGATGGTATCCAGATTGTGCGACGCCGCAAGAAACCCTTCCCCCATCATGAGCAGGCTGAACACGGCCTCCATGGCCCCACAGGCCGCGAGTGTGTGGCCGGTATAGCCTTTGGTCGCCCCCACGGGTACGCCGTCGCCAAACAAATCCCGCAACGCGCGGGCTTCCTCGATATCCCCCATGAGCGTGGCGGTGGCATGGGCATTCACGTAGTCCACGTCGCGCGGGGCCACATCCGCATGGTCCAGCGCGCGCTTCATACAACGCAGCATGCTGTCCGCATCCGGCGAAGTCATGTTGGCGGTACCACGGCCCGTAACGTAGGAAAGCACCTCACCCAACATGGTCGCGCCACGGTCACGGGCGCGGTCGAAATCCTCGAGAATCAGCGCGCACCCCCCCTCCCCCACGACCAATCCGTCGCGGTCGCGATCGAAAGGACGGGGCGTACGCTCAGGGGCATCGTTGAAGCCCTTCGACGCGGCATGGACCACATCGAACACCCCCGCCGTGGATGGATGCAGATCGTCGGCGCCACCGCAGACCATCACGTCCTGCACGCCGGCCTGAATCAACTCGAAACCAAGCCCGATGGCCTGCGTAGAAGAGGCGCACGCACTGCACGGGGACAACAGATGGCCTCGGGTACCCAGGTACGCAGCCACGTTCGCGGCCACGGTATGCCCCATGGCTTTCATGAACAGCGTGCCCTCTTGCGGGTCGATGTCCGCGTCGTCTCGGTAGTAGCTGAGAAGTTCGTCGAGGGCCGGGACCGACCCGGTCGTCGATCCCATGGCGACACCCACGCGCTCCGAAGTCAGCGATTCGGAGTCCAGACCGGCCGCGGCCACGGCGTCCCGCGCGGCCAGCGCGCCCAGAATCGCCATGCGTCCCATGGTCCGCCGGAAGGCCCGGGGAATCTCTTTCTCAGGCACGTCCTTCACCGTCCCGGCCACGCGGGGCCGCAACCCCTTGATACGCTCCCACTCCGGCACAGCGACGATCCCGGATACCCCGGTGCGCAATGCCTGGCTCACTTCGTCGAGCGAATTGCCAATGGGACTCCAGATCCCCATGCCTGTAACGACCACGCGCCTCATCGTGTCTCCGTTCGTACCTCGTCCATCATCCGTTCATATCCGACAATCGCGCCACAGGCGTTCATTCCGCTGATGACGGTCCCCACCACGCCTGGTAGCAGCACACTCTGACCCGCAAGGTACAGTCCCTTGATGCGCGTCCTCGCCCGCATGACGGTTTGCCGGATGCCGGTGACCGATTTCTCCAACCCGTAGCAGCTCCCGCCGGGCGACAGGGTGTAATCCTCGATTGTGAGGGGCGTGAACACGTCTGTCAACTCGAGGCTCTGTTTGCACCCCGGCCAGTGGGCTTCAAGGGCGGTCATGACACGCTCGGCGATCTGTTCTTTGGCTTCCGAATAGCCCGTTCCCCGTTCCTTGGCCGTGCCCGTCCGCCACGACTCCCACTCGTCCGCGTGGGAGAAGGTCATGGCGACCACGGCGGACGCGTCGCCCTCGGACCGGGCCGACCCGCTGCAATACACCATCCGTGGCGCCTCACCCCCCGACGCGAATCGCTGCGCCACGGGGGCGCCCGTGTCCCAATCGTCGTAGAGAATCGCGTCACGGTCCGCCACGGGACACGGTCCGCCGCGCCACCGCATGCACACGCCTACAGCGCTCGGGGTGTCGGTCGCGTTCTCCAACCGCCTCACGGAACCGGGACGCAGTCCGCCCGAACCGCACAGGCGGCCAAGGTTGCGGGGGTGGCCGGTGAAGACCACGACATCGGCCGGAATGACCTCTCCTCCATCCACCGTCACGCCGCGAACCATCCCCGCCTCGTGATCGATCGACTCGACAAGCGCCCCCGTCCGAACCTGCCCGCCCACGTTTTCCAGGGCACGCGTGAACGCGTCGGAGAAGGATACGCGGGATTCGTCCACCCGGTACGCCCCCTGCAGAAACGAGTCGGTGACCAACGCGTACACGTAGAAAGGACATCGGTCCGGCGGAATCCCAATGAAGAACGCCGCGGCCGTCAACACGGCCCGCAGTTCCCGCGATACGCCAAGCTTGTCGAGGTATGCGCCCAGCGCCGCCCGCGCAATGCCGTCTGGCAGGTCCTCCGGGTCCCCTTCCATGGTGTACAGCGAGAAGTGACTGGTCACCACGCGCATGTCGCGCGCTATTTCATCGATGGCCTGGGCTTCGTCTGGGAAGGTCTGAACAAGCCGCTCCCGCCAGGCGTCGCGGCCCGCGGGCATGCGAATGGTCATCCCGGGGAACCGGCATTCCTGGAATCCGTCTTCATCGAGAGGAACGGCATCGATGGCGTCGATCACGCCAAGGTAGCGCAGGTAACGCCGCAGCACCGCGCCTTCGTCCAGCGCGCCGATGGTGTGCACACCCGCCGAGATGATCTGCCCGCCTCGTCGATACACCTGCATCATGCCGCCGCATCGGCGGTCCTGCTCGAGTACCGTCACGTCCAGTCCCGCCTTGGCAAGCGCGATGGCCGTCGTCATCCCGCCGATGCCGGATCCCACAATGACGGCGCGGCCCTTCACACGCTCTCCTTTCGCAGGACGAAGACGGCGTTTGCCCCACGCGCCATATCGGGCCGTTCAAGCTCGATGGCCATGCCCTGATCCGCGAACGCGGTTTCGTAGAACGCGCGGGACTGAAAATGCAGGCCTTCCCTGCGTCGGTTGATGCCGAAGGTCGTGGTGAACGCTTCGCCCCATGCTGTGGCACGGTAGGCGCGGTTATCTTCGGCAAGCGCATCGCGAAACACCAGCACGCCTCCGGGAGCAAGTGCGGCGCAAGCCCGCTCGATGAGGCGACGCTGATTCTCCGGGGTCCAGTAGTGGAGCACATCGATGAGAAGGACCGCGTCCGCCCGAGGCAGATCGGCCGACAGAGCGTCGGCCGTTTCGAGGGTCACGCTCGGCCTTCCCCGGGCACTCACCTTGGCCACATGGATCTTAGCCTCGTCGGAATCGATTCCATGGACGGTACGCGTTATCGAACGGTTGGCCAGCAGGTTGGCCGCGATGCCGACGCCACAGCCGATGTCGAGAATGTGGCCATGCTCAGGCACCAGGGCGTCCAAACCGCGGTATACGGGGTCGAGACGCAGCTTCCACGTCACGTAAGGCTCAACGAAAGTGCCGAGGTACTTGTACTGACGCCGCAGATTGAGCCAGAACACGCGGGATTTCTGCGCCAGCCGCCAGTCGTCGAGGGCGTACCCCTCGGTGAGGCGGCGCACGTGTTGCG
>JAAEQP010000061.1 GCA_024231375.1 bacterium
AGCGGCTGGAACGATTGAATACCCCCTTGCGAGCACCGTATAGGCACGTGGCCAACACCATCCTCAAATGCTTGGGAATAGGAATATTGAAGGAGGAAGTGTTCGCGCGGAACACCGGCCCCCGCAGATACGCGTGGACAGAATAGCGTAGATCATGAAGCGTTTCAGCCTTCGGAGCTGCCCTTGGGGCGAGCGACGCGAAAGCCGATGCTCGGATATTCCATCTCAGGGTTGCTGTAGAACCGGCCGGCGGCTTGCCGGTTGTTGCCCAGGAACCAGGCCCCGGACCTCAGGCCGCGATGGAGACTCCCCACGGGCGTCTCGGTCCATTCCCAGATCCGATCGGCAAATCCTTCCATACCCCAAGGGCTCACCTGCTCCGGGCGAGGCCTTGCGATAACGGGGCGATCGGACCTCAGCAGAGAGAAGTGTCGGTAGCTGCCTTTGCCATCCGAGGCGGGAGCGTAGTAGGCGCTCTTGTACCACTCGTCCTCGGTGGGCAGGAAACATCGGGCCTCACTCTTGCGCGGTCCGGCTTCGCCAGCGTCCGTCAGTTGGTAAGCGCCGTCCTCCGTGGTCGTCGGATCCTGGTGGCCCACCGGGCGCCCGTTGTGAATCCAGTTGCAGTAGCGCACGGCGTCGTACCAGTCCACGTGCGTCACGGGAGTGGGGGACTCGTCCTTCCTCACCAGGTAGCGAGACCCCGAAGTTGTCTGTTCCCTTCGAATACTCCCCGGACCGTTCGCCATCGCGGGATGGTACAACGATCCGGGGTCGCGAAGCGCCACCGCGTTGAGGAACCGGGCGTATTCGATGTGCGTGATCTGGCGCGCGCCGATCTCGAAGGCCACGGAAACCGCGCCGTATTGGCCCTGACCGTGATGGTCCCGGTCGGGTGGATTCTCCGGCAGACCGACCGCGACGAATTGGGCTTCTGTGGCGTCCGCCGGGGGAACCACATACTCTTCGCCCTCGTCCTCGGTTTCGATGCTCAACCCGATGGGGCGGCGGACCCTCTCGGAAGCGAATTCCGGTGGCAGAGAGAAAGGGGATCGCCAATACTTTTCGCGGTCGTCCGGAGGACGGTTGAAGAAATGCCACTCGGCGAATTCGAGGAGTCGTTCCCAGTCTTCGGGGCGAGTACTGTGGTTGCCGCGCCGGAAGTGGATTCCGTTCCTCTCGGGCGCGTCGAGGAACTCGAACACCTCTTGGGCGGCAGCACTCGTCACCAAGGTGCCCAGGGGATTGGCGAATTCGTCATCGATGGATTCGGTGCAGAGCAGCGCGCGCGGAGCAACGAGAGCCTTGACAAAATGCTGGTCGAAGGGAAGGCGTTCTTCCTGCTCGCCGAACCACCGAATGCGGCCATGGTACCAGTGAGGCTTGTCGTTCTGGGCAAGCGTCTCCGCGCCGGGGCTGAGGATCCGGTAGCAGCCCGCGCCGCCCGACCCCGACTGGTGGGGGGCAGCGAAACTGAATCGCTCGTCGAGCGCCGTGGCCAGGAGGGCCATCTTTCCGCTCCGCGAGTGGCCCGTGATACCGATGCGGTCCAAGTCGATGTCGTCCCGCGTCTCAAGGTAGTCGACCAGGCGCATTCCGCACCAGGCCCACACCGCGAGCGTCGCCCAATCGTAGTCTGGGTAGGCGGCCTGCGCCGCCCCAACCACCCGGTCGCGGTCGGGATCGAGATCGTGAGGAGCGTACTCGATGAAGGTGTATCCCTTCTCGAGGAACATAGGCGCTTCCCGTCTATGGCCGAGGTTCCCCTCGTCGCGAATGATGACCGGTCGCCGCCCTTCGTGCTTGGGCAAGTAAAGAACCGCTCGGAAGCGGAGTTTCTTGACGCTGTCGACCTCAAGCGTCACCGATTCCAGCGTCCCCAGACCACTTTCATGAGGGCGCCGACTCGACTCGACCGCGATGACCCGGTCGGGGCGAGGGGGTACGTGACCGTACTGGTAGTACTGGATGATAGCTTTCAACTCTTGGCGCCGACGGTCCCAATCCTCGCGGGTCTCGACTCGACGGCCGTCGGCGAGGGTGAAGAGATCGGGCAACCTGGGAACCGATGGAAGCGATGTGAGTGATGTGAGTGACGACGGTGGAGACCACGTGCCCGCGTCCTGCGGAACGCTGCCGGCTGAGGCGTAGGATGACAGGAAAAGGGGGAGGAAGAGGATGGTGGAATGGAACATGTCATCTCCTGGGCTGGCGGGGCGAAATCTGACCCCGCGGCCTTTGAACCACGAGCGCACGTCAAGGAGATAGTGCGCTAACCTGACAGCTCACCTCAAGCCTTTTGACGGCACGACCTCATTCGGATCCCGCACCTAACACAAGAACGCGCCCGTCTGACGTGGGGACGGCGATCTCGGTGATACCGTCGCCGTCCACGTCAGCGGCGATTGGCGCGCCGAGCGCGACACCCAGGTCCAGTGTCCATAGCGGACGCGCGTTGCCCTGCGAGTCGCCGATCGCCGACAGCGAACCGTGGCTGGTGCCGAAAAGGAATTCCGCCGCGCCGTCGCCGTCCACGTCGCATGACACGGCGTCCGATGCGGACGCCTGAATGTCCGTTTCCCACCTGACCGTGCCGTCGTTGGCATTGATGCATGCGAACCGGCCGTTCTGCCTGCCGAATCCCATCAACCACGCGCCATCGTCGAGACGCAGAAACCCCTCGCGGGCGCATCGATTCTGGCCCGCTTCGGGCAGCGCGTACCAGAAGGGTTGCGCAGTGAGCGACATGGCCGCCTGGAAGTAGTGGCCGGCGACCAGGCACACGAGAGGCTCCGCGTCTACCCGCGGGAGGACGGTCGGGTAGGTGTAGAGCCCCTGACTTGGCTGACTGAAGATCTTGGGCGGAAACAGGGGGCCAAGTAGGAACTCACCGGTCGGCCCCGATGACACGCAGTAGTAATCGGGGTTGGTGAATACCAGGTCCTCGCACCCGTCGCCGTTCAGGTCGTGGGCGGAAGCGAAGCTCACACTGGGCCCCCAGTAGCGCTCAGAGTTGGGCACTTGGCAGCGTTCCCAGACAATGGCGCCCGATTGCCCCTCGAACACGGCACTGCGCACGGACGGGGTCCCGGCCCACACGTACAGGTCCTCGCCTTCGTGGCCGGTGAACCGTCCATGGCGCAGGTACGCCTTGCGTGGCTGTGGTAGCCCCGGCGTCGGCGGGTCGGGGAACTCGATCGTCCACAGTTCCCCGCCACTTCTCTTGAGGTCGCGCACGGTCACGACAGGATTGGCATTGGGTGTCGCCTTGATCGTGGCGATATCGAAGGAACCATAGCCGCTGAAATCGGCAATGGCCGGCGGACACGTGGACTCCAACTTGCCGAACTCGCGAAGTTCCCCGTCCACGAGCTGCAGAATTGTGATCGTGGGCTCCCGGTACACCAGAAGCTCATTCTGTTCATCACCGGCCACATCGGCAGCCAAAAGGACAGGATAGGCTGGGCCCTGAATCGCCGGTACGGCCGAGAAATCGACTGGGTTCGACGGGGCAGGCGCAATGGGAGGGGAGGGAACGGCTTCGCCACCTTCCAACAGCGACAGTACTTCGTCCTTCACGTGAAAGACGGCGGCTTCACCCATTGTTGTCCGAGTGGGGTCGTCACACTGATTGGCGATGACGTCCGCCGTGCCATCGCCGTCGACATCGGCCAACACCGTGGCGATGTACCCCGGCGCGCGATACTTCAGACGTCCGTCGACGGCGTCGTAGACCCGCACCAGCCACGCCTGCTCGCCTTCGGAGTTGAACATGGACACGACGACTTCGAGGCGGCCGTCGCCGTCGATATCGGCGTAGGGCGGTGTGGGCCATGTGGTGGCCACCTTGCCCGTAGTGACGCTCTCGCCCCAGCCGTGGGACCATGCCTTCTCCATAGCGCCGTTGTTGTTGAGCAGGACTTCATGATGTTGGGCGAAATCCGCGATGCACAGGAAGTCCTCACGGCCGTCGCCGTTCAGGTCGCTGAATTCGATGTGACCGTAGCTTCGTTTGTTGGCGGGCGACACATCCCACTTGGCGAAGTGCTTGAGTGCTCCCGTATCGGCGTCTAGAAACCACATGCGGCTGTGGGTCTCGATGACGATTTCGTCCGCGCCGTCGGCGTCGAGGTCGGTCGTCAGGAGTGTGGGGAAGCAGGTGTATTCGTGAAACGCATAGCGCCAACGCAACGCCGGCGGGGTCCCGCTCTCGTCGAATGCGAAGAGGGCCGTGTATCCGTTCAACTTGTCGGGCGGATACGCATGCATCACCACGATGAGTTGCTCGTCGTTGCGGTCCGACAGGTACGAGCCCGCGTAGAGTTTCCACGAATAGGACATGGGTTCCACGTCGTAGCGCCAGATCAACCGGCCGTCGTCAATCGACACCAATGCCGCCGCCCCGTAGGGCTGCGCGGGCCGCCCCGCTTCCAGGACGACCTCCAGACAACCGTCGCCGTCCAGATCCCGGCACGTCACAATCCGCGCGAAATTGAGTCCCGGTGGGTGGCAGTTCCAACGCTGCTCGCCCGACGTATCGAAGCACATCAACGCGCCCGACACAATGGCGAGTCCCGCATGACCGCCATCCGGCAAGGCGACAGGCCTGATAGACGGACGGGAGCGGCCCAGGTCGTACTCAGCGACGATCTCGGGGGCCTTGGCCATTCGTCCCGCCATCGGCTGAAACCCGGTCAGATGCCGATTCTGCCGCAGCTCCGGCCAATCGCCGGGCGAGGCGGCGGCCACGTGCATCATCGTCACGGCGATGCCGAGGAAGAGCCAGGTCCGGGGAATTGGGGACAGTCCCGTCTTGCTCGAGCCGCCGCGGACGGGCTCGTTCGCTTGGTGCAGTCCCCAATTCATCGATACGCCTCCATTGCGTCGGTTAGGTGGTGTGCTTCGTCGAGAAC
>JAAEQP010000062.1 GCA_024231375.1 bacterium
CATAGACGGATAGACAGGAATGCCGCGCCCCTTCAGGGCACCGTCGGTGGGGACGCGGGGTCCCGGGGCGGCGCTTCGCTTGCCCCGGGCTGTTATGCGCGCACCCTTCAGGTGCGGAAGACACGCTTGCGACCGCAGGTCTCCAACTCCCACGTGCGCGTGGGGCGCATGGGCGGCGCGCTCTCGCGCGCCCGGCTCTGCGGAAGCAGAGCCCTACCACGGTTCCGCTTCGTGTGGACGCTACCGCAGAATGCATCGCTGAGGACACAGAGGATCGCAGAGATCGGAGCCAATCAGGAGATTGGCGTTCCCAGCGAATTTGTCCGCTCCGATTCGTGCCCGTTCCCTCCCATTCGTGCGGATTCGTGGACGCTCTCCTCCTCCCCTATTCAAACGGGAGCGAGAACTGCTGTTTCTTGTCGGTCTTGTACTTGCGGAGGAAGGGTGAGTAGGTCTTCACATCGATGCGGTTGGCTTCAGGATGGACCGTGAGGATGCGCAGGTACCCTTCCCCGCCGTTGTGGTCGTGTTGGTAGTCGGCGAGCATGATGTGGACGGTGTTGCCGTGGTCGCCTTTGAGGGTGGTGGTGGCCTGGTCGGCGATGTGGCCACACAACACAAGGCACACGTTCTTGTGTTTGCTGAAACACTTCTCCCACATCTCCTTGCCGCCGTTGCCGGGCATATGGTAGTGGGCCATGTCGTTGAAGGTCCCGTCGCCGCTGATGACGCAATGGGTCACGACAACGGCGCGGCGTTCGGCGTGCTTCGTCAACACCTCGTTGGCCCAAGTCAACACTTCGTCGCGCGGTTTGAACTCGAGCGACAGGATGACGAACTCGATACCGCCTGCCTCGAACAGCAGGTAGTAGCTGTCGTTGCCGCCGTCGAAGTTGCCGCCGTAGTTGAACAGCTTGTTCTCCTGAAACCGGCTCGGCGGAAACCACTTGTTGAGGTTTGTCACGCGGGACGTCTCAGATTTGGCGGCGTTCTGCCCCCACCCCACGTCGTGGTTGCCCAGCGACAGGATGTAGGGCACCGTGCTGTCCAACATGGAGAAAGCCTTGTCGGCGATTTCCCATTCGGGGTCATAGTCTGTCTGGGTGATGTCGCCGACGTGGGCAACCATGGCGATGTTAAGATCGTCGGCGTTGTCGTTGATCCAGCGCGTCTGAGCATAGAAGTAGGCACGGAGATCGCCGTTGCCCCAATGCTCGGCGGAGTAGGCGTCACGGACGTCGGCGTAGCACTGGGTGTCGGGCACCAGGACCAGGGAGAATGGGCCCGCAGGTGCGGGATCGGCGAACGCGGGCGCGACAAACGCCACGGCGAGTAGAACCGTCAATACTCCCAACACACGCAACCGGTTGAACGATGAACGACGAAACGACATGACGACTCCCCTTGTGTTGCTGGACTCGATGCGGCCTTTGGCCCACGTCCGGGGATTATAGCTGAGGCTGGCACGTCGAACCACAACCAGGCCACTGGAGCTGTTGAAGAAGTCTTACCCCTCCGCCTCTAGCGTATGGCAATCTCAGGCGACCACACTGAGTAACAATGGAGGACTCCACGCCAACGTCATCCCGAGCGAAGTCGAGGGATCTCTTGCGGGTGAGCGCTCACCGATGAGAGATCCCTCGACTTCGCTCGGGATGACATGGTTGTGGTGTGCTTGTTCTTGGTTGGCAGTCCTCGGCACTCCGGGACTTCTTCAACAGCTCCACTGATGCGTTTACAATTTTGCGCATTTCGAGTAGAATTCTCCACTCATCCATTGGGGCTGAGCGGGGCGTCCACCATGGGGATTCAAAGAATGCATAGGAATGCCGATCGCGGATTGTGGAGCTGTGTGTCTGGACGGGGCCGGCGGGGGCTAGGATACGCCGCCGCACTTCTGTTGGGGGCGGCCATTCTCGGAGTGCTGGCATGGTCACCCGCGGAGCGATCCGAGGTAGAGGCGCTATCACCAGGGACGGACGCGTCGCGCGAGGCTGACAGTGCATCTGTCCGGCACGCGGCTGCGCCGGTGGAAGCAGAAGCCGCGACCATAGTTGCGTCCGACGCGCCGGTGACCTTCGCCGGGACGGGCAGCATCGTCACCCTGGACCTCTCCGCGGGCACCATCGCGGAATCGGGACGGGATTCCGTGCGCGTGGACGGCACGCGCGACGTGCGGCTCGATGTGGCCGGCGCGAAGGTCCGAGTCGTGGGCACGCGCGACGACGACGCGTTGACGTTTGCTGCGCGCGGCGCGGGCGTAGGTCTCCTCAGCATGAAGGGGCACGACACACGCTACCATTTCACAAATCTCCCCGTGGACGCGCCGGACGGCGTCAGCCCTGTCACCGTCAACGCGGGCGCGGGCGATGACGTGCTGACGGTCAGCCTGAACGGAACACGCGAATCCGCGGGCTGGCTCACATACGACGGCGGCGACGACGACGACACGCTCGTCGTCACGGGCAGGCCGGGCACGCCCGTGGAGAACCTGACCTACAACCCCGGCCCGGGTGACAAGGACGGCAGACTGATCTACGCCTGCGCGGACGCCTCGCCGTTGCTCGGGATTCAATTCCACAACCTGGAGCCGGTCATAGACCTGGTGGTAGCCGGTACGTTGGTCGTGAACGCCACGAACGCCTCTAACGCGATCACCTACAGGCGAGGGGTGAACGACGTGTCGTACGGACTCGTGTCCGTTGATGGATTCGAGACGATCGAGTTCGCCAACAAATGGACGCTGATCTTGAACGCCTCTGACGGCGACGACCACGTTGTGCTGAACAACCCGATCGCGCCGGCGCAACTCCAGAACATCGTGGTCAACGGCGGCAACGGAACGGACACCCTTGACTCGACGGGCGAGAACAACAGGACCGTCACTCTCAACGGCGATGGCGGGAACGACGTGCTGATCGGTGGGGCTCTTCCGAATGACTTGGACGGCGGCGAGGGAGACGATGAAATCGTGTTGGGGGCCTTCACTGGAGACGCCATCGGCGGGTCGGGATCGGACGTGGTGGTTGTCCAGGGCACGATGTTGGATGACACCATACACGTGTTTCAGCCAGACCTTCTTCCCAGGAGAATCGATGTCACGGTAAACGGCGACAACGGCTTCGTTCGGTTGACCGATTGCGAGGGTGTGCGCGTCGACGCCGGGGACGGTGATGACGCCATCACGGTCGGAAACGACGACACCTTCGATCCGGCGCACGTGATACCGATCCGGGTGATGGGCGGCGCGCCCGACGCGAGCGACGCCCTGATCGTCGAGGACCAGGGGTTGGGCGACGTGATCCTCCAGCGGCTGGGCGCTGACGGTCAGTCTGGTTCGGTGGCCATCTGGCCGAACGGAGGACCTACCAGCCTCATCGTCTACGAGGGGATCGAAGCTGTCGATGTCATGCCTATCGTTCCCAACACGGGCCAAACAGGAACCGACGCGGAGGGCCATTGGGTTGTGTTCCCATTCGACGACCTGGAGCCGAACGATACTATCCCGAATGCCACGACCTTCAACGTAGGCGGCGAGTTCACGCGAAATCTGGCGATTGACGACGCCTACGATAACGACTACTTCCGCCTGATTCCGTCGCAAACGGGCATGATGACCATAGACATACTCTTCGCTGAGGTAGACACGCTGGGGAACGGCCGCCCCGGCCTGCCGGTTGACGGTGACGTGGAGCTTTTCCTCGTCGACGACACAGGCGAGGTCGTGGCCTCGTCCCTAAGTTACACTGACAACGAGAGCATTACGATTCCCGTGGTAGCGGGCGAGGAGTACTACGCCAGGGTCAAAGGCGACCTTAACGCCATCAACGCCTACACGCTGTCGGTGCGGAACGTGGCGGCGCCCGTTCCGACGTCGGTGACGCTGGATTCAGCCACCGACACGGGCTACGACGCCGCGGATGGTGTGACGCAGATCCTGGTGCCGCGTGTCTTGGTGCAGGCAGACTTGAGCGCCTTCGACGCGGCGGGTGTCGCCATCCTCACGGCGGCGGAGGCGGAGGCGGGCACCTTGCCGGGCGTCGCCGTGTTCGTCACGGTGACCAACACCGTCACCGGTGTGAGTTGGGGTGGGTATGCGGACGCCGTTGGGACGAGCCGGACGCTCTTCGACTACATCCCAACGAGCCCACTCACGGACGGCACCTACCTGGTGAGTGCGTCGATTCGGGTCTTCGATGCAAGCTTGGACGCAGGAGGCACGGTCATCGAACCGGTAGTGGACTCGACTACGCTATCAGCACCATTCCAACTTCTGGTTGACTCAACGGCGCCGGTGGGCGGCCCGGCCGACCTGTTGACGTCGAGCGACACAGGCGTGTTGGACGACGACGATGTGACCAACATGACCATGCCGGCGTTTCAAGGCACGGGCGAGCCGAACGCGATGGTACGCATCTACGCCGACGGGTCCCAAGTGGGTAGCGGCGTTGTCGGGACGCTAGGCACGTGGGAGGTCACGGTGGAACCGTTGAGCGACGGGCAGTACGCCGTGGTGGCGGATTACGAGGACCTGGCGGGGAATATCAGCGCGCCGTCGGCTCCCCTCATCGTCGAGATCGACACGGAAGCGCCAAACACGCCGTACCTGGACCTGGTGACGGCGGACGACACGGGCGCGAGCGACATCGACAATGTGACGGATGTGGCGACGCCGCAACTGACGAGCGTGATCGCCGATGCCGACGGGCCGGATGGGCATCTGTTCCCTGACAACATCAACTACCGCGTGTACGACCGCTTCAGCGCCGAGCCCGAGACGTTGGTGGCCGGGGATGGGCCCCTGGGCGCCAACGGCGCCTTTACCGACGTTGTGGATCTGCGCCTGCTGCCGGAAGTGATCGGCGACGAAAACGACGGCGTCCACAACCTCAAACTCGAAGCCGAAGACCGGGCGGGCAATATCAGTCCGGACTTCATCCTGCAAATCGTACTGGACCAGGGCGGCTCGCCCTTCGACGGCAAATCCAAACTGGAGTACGGGCCGGTTCCGGTGGGGCCGTTCGTATCGGCGACGGACGGAATGTACAAGGGCCGGGTGCGCGTCACGTGGTCCGCGGTAGACACGGCGCAGGCGTATCGCGTGTTCAGGGGTACCCGGGAGGACTTCACCGATGCCGAATTCATCGGCGAGGTGACGGCCGACCTGTTCTTCGACGACTATAGCGCGGACGTGCGCAAGCTCAACGGATGCACCCCGAGTCTCGAAGCGGTGACCTACTTCTACCAGGTGTTCGCGGAGGACGGGTCGAAGGCGGCAACCCTGGTCGGCAGTGACACGGGCTACGTGCGGACCACTGAGCCCGCGGCCGAGTACGTGCTGCCGTCCGACACGACCCTGACGGGCTACCAGTTGATCGACGAGAACGGGGTGTTGTCGGCGCGCATCTGCGGGTTGTGCGCCTCGTTCACACCTGCCGACGTGTGGGCCATTGTGTATGCGGACACGACGCTGGACGCTGCCAATGTCAGCGTCGACGTCAACCCCGCGGCCTTCGGCAGCGACCTGTGGATCACGTACACGCCGAGCGTGTTGTGGCAGCCCGACGAGATCATCTACATGACCGTGGGCGCCACCGACGCGTCGGGCTGCACGTTCGGCCCGGTGACCTATGCGTTCATGGTCGTGACCGCGAAGTCGGCGGCCTACGGCGATCCGGTCGGTCAGCCCGGCGACGTCCTGCTTGCGGCTATCCCGCAGGAAGACATCCCGTCGCTTGCAGGAGGCACGGGCGAAGCCTATGTCATCCTGCCTGAAGAACCGTTCACAGACGCCCGGACCGTGTGGCTGCCCGTCCCGGACGGCGCGGACGCGCTGCAAGTCTACTACCTGCTGCGCGGGCCGGAAGAAGCCGAATGGGTTGCCGGCGAGGCCATGAAGAACTGGATGGTGGGCGTGCCGGAATACGTGCAGTCGGGCGGCGTGGGATACATGGCCGTGCGTGTGACCCATGGAGGCGTGGTCCAACTTGGCCCGGTGAACGCGCCTTCGGTCGCAAGCGCCAGCGTGGTGCCCGTCACGGCGCCCCAGATGGCGGACGTGCTGCTTGCCGGCGCGCTGCTGATCGGGTTGCTGGTGGCCGCACGACGATTCCGAAACGCATAGCACAGCGTTTCGAAGAACCGATACGAGACCTCGGGGAGCCTGTCCAGATGCATGGACAGGCTCCCCTCTTCTGTAGGGGACCGGGCATCCTCACGTTACGCCAGTTTGCGCGATTGCGGCACATCCAATAGAATGAGGCCCGGTTGGGAACTTGCACGCAACGGGGAGAATCCATGAGCAAACGGCAGCGGTTTTCGCTTCGACACGGTATGCGCCCGCATCTGCATTGGGCCTTGATGGCAATGCTCGCGGGCGCAATGGCACTGGGCGCTGCATCAGCTCCGGAACAAGCTGCGCCTGACATCGACCGGTCGTCCCCCCGCGCGGCCGTCAGCGCGTTTCTCGATGCCATGAACTCGGTTCAGGCGGGCGAACTGAGCGGGTTGCAGGCGGCTGTGGATTGCCTCTTGCTCACGGATCTCGACGAAGCCGAGCGCCCGGTGGTGGGCGCGGAGCGAGCACGCCAGTTGTTCGACATCTTCGAAGGCGCCGTCGTGGCGCTGGACGTGCTGCCGGACACGTCCCCGGACGGGCAGCGCGAGGTCGCCTTCACACTGACCCCCCTGGATGAGACGGGTGAACGCTTTGAGGTGACCCTCCGAAAGGGAGAGGACGAAGCGTGGCGCGTGTCGGCTGACACGGTAGCCCGCGTGCCGGAGTATCACGCCGCCATGAAGGCCGCCGCCCCGTCCGAGCCTGAAAATCTGGCCATCGACGCCCGGCTCCGGTCGCCGCGCGACGCCATGCGCACGTTCATTGAAGGCTTCAACCGATTCGATGAAGGCGGTGCGGACGATGCGCTTGCAGCGCTCGATCTCTCGGGTATTGAGGAGAGCCTTCGCGCAGAGAAGGGGGCTGAGCTTGCCGCGTATCTCAAGCGCGTGCTGGACCATCACGGCAAGGTTATCTACCAGGAGATCCACAACAATCCCGACGGCGTGCCCTACGTCCACATCGACCATCCCGCGGGACGCGTGGTGGTGGCCCCTGTTGCGGACGAGGAAACCGGCGTCAAGGAATGGAAGTTCACGGCCAAGACTCTCGAGACCATCGTGGATGTCTACGATGCCGTCCGCGACGAAGAGCCCGCGGTCGTAACGGACACGGCCAAGGAACCGCGAATTCTCTCCATCGCGGTACGGGACTGGGTCGGCGGTCACTTCCCGTTCCTTCTGAAACGGTCGGTGTTGCTTGAGAACTACCAATGGTGCGGTCTGTTTCTGATCATCCTGGCTGGGATGGCCGTGAGCCGTTTGCTGGCGGGAATGGTGGTTCTGGCACTACGGCGCTGGTTCCGGCACCAACGCATGTCGCTCGACCAGAAGTTGGAGCGGGACTTCGTGCGGCCTATTCGCATCGCTTTGATGGCGTGGGTCTGGTTCCTGGCGCTGAAGTCGATTGCCCTGCCATCCGACACGTACTACTACCTGCGCATCATCGTCGCCACCATCTCGGCGGCAGGCGGCGTGTGGGCCTTCTACCGCATGGTGGACATACTCGGCCAATATCTCGCGGAACGCGCGGCCCGCACGGAGAACAAGTTCGATGACATCCTGGTCCCCCTGTTCACGCGGAGTCTGAAAGTCTTCGTGGGGGCCTTCGGGATCGTGTTCGTGGCGGAGGTGGCGGGATTCCGCCCGACCAGCGTGCTCGCGGGCTTGGGAATCGGTGGCTTGGCGTTCGCCTTGGCCGCCAAAGACACCGTGGCCAATATCTTCGGGTCCTTGACCATTCTGCTGGACCGCCCCTTCCAGATAGGCGATTGGGTGATCGTGGGCGACGTGGAAGGCAGTGTCGAATCGGTGGGGATTCGGTCGACGCGAATCCGGACGTTCTACAATTCGCTGATCTCGCTGCCCAATTCGCAACTCATCAGCGCTACAGTCGACAACATGGGGGCGCGACGCTACCGCCGGGTTTCGACGAAGCTGGGCGTGACCTACGACACGCCGCCCGAGAAGATCGAGGCGTTCTGCGAGGGGGTGCGGGAACTCATCCGGCAGCATCCCTACACCCGCAAGGACTACTACCACGTCTGGCTCAACGAGTTCGCCAGCGATTCGTTGAATATCCTTCTCTACTGTTTCTGGGAAACGCCCGAATGGTCCACGGAGTTGCGTGAACGGCATCGTCTGTTTCTGGACATCATCCGCTTGGCGAAGAGCCTGGGCGTGGAGTTCGCGTTCCCGACTCAGACGCTGCACCTCCGACGCGACTCCGTCGACGAAGCAGCGCCGTCGGTGTCGCCCGAGCCGCCGGCCGCGATCATGGAAGGCCGGGATCAGGCAACCCGCATCGTAGACGAGATCCTGGGCGGAAAGGACGCGCCCAAACCGCCCCCGGTCGACTTCACGCCGCCCGGCGACTGAACGGCTACCACAAAGGCGAGATGGGGACCTATTCGGCGCGCGGGGCAGGCCGGCTTCCGGATCGGAATGTGGAGGGACTGACGCCGCGGTGGCGCTTGAAGGCGTTGGAGAATGCGAAGGGCGTTGCGTATCCGAGCAGCCCGGCGATGACTTTCACGGGATAGTCGCGGCTGGTCAGGAGGGCTTCCGCCCGCTGCATGCGCAGACGCTGGACCATCTGCCCCGGACTGGACCCCGCATGTCGAACCACGGCGTTGTGGAAACTCGACACGCTCATATTCATGCGTGCGGCCAAGTCTGAGACGGGCCAAGCATGGTCCAGGTTGGCGCTCACCGTCTGCCACAGTTCGTCCAGGCGTTGATGAAGCACCCGGGCCCGGGAGGTCTCCTCGTTCCCAATCTCACGCTTCAGGTAGAGCGCCAGCAGTTCTCCATAGAGTCCCGCGATCCGGGTGTTCCCCTCCGAGCGCCCAAGGGTTTCCGCCAGCAAACACTCAAGCGCGTGCAGCACCTCTCGCCAGCAAACGCCTGGACGGGTCTGGGGGGACAGGTTCTCCAGAGCGCTCCAACTCGGGGTGCTCAGCATGTGACACCAAGCGATTCGCCACGGCGGTTTAGACGTCTCGTAGTAGTAGCTATGCCCGGCCGGAAGTATCAATGCGGTGCCGGCCTCAGCGCGGAGCGTGGCCCCGCCGATTTTCACCCTCCCCGATCCGGCACAGGTGTAGAGAACCTCGTGGATGACAGGATCGCGGCGGTCGACAGAATACCCTTCTGTCGCGTCCGTGATCCCCACAAGCTCGAAGTCTAACTGCCTCAGTGTAAGACAGTTGGGACGGTTCATGGAAGGCATTCGGTCCCGGGTCTCTTGGGGAATCCTTACAGTTTCTCGTATCCTATTTATGACTCTGAGCATTCCCAATCTCCACCCGTAGGCGTATGCTATGTACTTGTATAGCAGACCCGACAGGGCTCTGGCAAGGCATAATTTCGAAATATGCGAAATGTGAAAATGTAGCCAAATGAGTATGCTTCTTAGCAAGGCGTACCCAACACGAGGCCGGGGCGGCCGGAAGGGAGGGCAGAGGAGGGCAGACCGTCGTGTTTCCAGATCGAATGGGTGATACGAGTAGCATATCGGGAACCCCTCGACCGAGAGGTCCCGGAAAACCCAGCAGGAGTCTTACCATAATGCAGAAAAAAGGTTTCACATTGATTGAATTGCTGGTGGTGATCGCCATCATCGGCATCCTGGCGGCGATCTTGCTCCCGGCGCTGGCCCGCGCCCGCGAGGCGGCCCGTCGCGCGAGCTGCCAGAACAACCTGAAACAGTTCGGCCTCGTCCTCAAGATGTTCGCCAATGAGAGCAAGGGCGAAAAATTCCCGGCTATGTCCAAGATGAACAACGACCGCTGCGACGATTCGGACCCGGTTCCAGTGAATAACATGCGCCTGTTCCCGGATGGACCGTCTATCTACCCCGAGTACCTGACGGACGTCAACGTCTGCCAGTGCCCGTCCGACCCCGACTCCGGCGGATACTTCGAGAGCAACTTCCGGACCCCGCCGGTGAACCCGTGCAAGTTCTGGGACGTGAGCTACCAGTACTCGGGCTGGGCGATCATGCCGGAGCACTATCTGGCGGCCGGCGTGGACGAGAACAAGTACCCGGTGGACCAGGGCGCCGACTTCAACGGCGACTTCATCGCGGCGCTGACTGGCTCCGCCAACCCGCTGGGTATTGGTGACGAACACGCGCTCGGCGCCTCGGAGTGGGAAGGCGTACACGAGGACGACATCGACATGGCCAGCGATACCATCTACCGTTTGCGTGAAGGTATCGAGCGGTTCTTCATCAGCGACATCAACAATCCGGCCGCGACCGCCATGGCCCAGAGCGAAGTCGTGGTCATGTGGGACATCACGATCTGGCCGTCGGCCCCTGGCGATGGTCAGCCTTCGTACAACCACGTGCCCGGCGGCGGCAACGTCCTGTACATGGACGGTCACGTGAAGTTCGTTCGCTATTCCAGTGAGTATCCCATTTGCAGCACGTGGGCCTCGTTCCTGGCCTTCATGGTCACGACGCTGGGGTAGTGCAATCTGACGAGAAGGTTTGCTCTAGCCGGAGCGAGAGGGACTGAGCGGAAGGTACGGCGCGCGTGAAGCGCGGTAGTCACGGACCTTTCACCGGGTCAGCCAGGCACGGTCGCCATGCCACCA
>JAAEQP010000063.1 GCA_024231375.1 bacterium
ATTGCTGCTTGCGAGGATTGATGCAGGAGAACTGACACTGAACCTCTGTCCCCTCAACCTAAGCCAACTGGGGGAGGGCATCGTGGAAGATACCGAGACGCCAGCGCCGCAGCTTGAGGTCGATAGCGAACTTGCAGCAGACCTCTGGGTCACGGGGGACGAAGAGCTTATGAAGCAGGTCATTCAGAACCTTGCGGCCAATGCCGTCAAGTTCAACCGTAAGGGTGGCTTCATCCGATTCAAGCTTCAAACCAGCGGCCAACGGGTTCAACTGACCATCGCCAATTCCGGACGACGGATTCCGAATGAGGACCACGCCAGAGTATTCACCCGTTTCTACCGCGGCGACACATCTCGTAGCCGACGGGTCAATGGAGCCGGGCTAGGCCTGAGCCTCGCCCACGAGATTGTCCGGGCGCACCACGGCGAGCTTGTGTTGGAACACAGTTCCGGCGACAGCACGGCCTTCTCCCTGACGCTCCCAAAGGCACTGTCATAATCCGTGCAGCCTGTCGGAGATAGCTCACTGCGGGGGGATGCGCCGCCTTTGGTCTGTGACCCCAACGGTCGCAGGTAGGGAGAACGTTACGTGACAACGGTTTGCGAGAGCGGGAGCCGCGGATTGTCACTTGCGCTGTAACCCAAGACGCTGATCGGCACGCTGTTGCGGGTCGGTCGACCGAGAATGGCGTCGAAATGGTGCGCCGGCACATCCGTGTAGAACACGGACGTCGGTCCCGCCTCTTTGCGCGCTTGCACCGGCTTCCTCTCGCTGACACGGGGTACGAGGGACCTTGGCCCGGATAGAGTCCACTCAGAAAGAAGCTAACAGAGGGGTTGTTGAAGAAGTCTCAGCCGTGGCGCGTAGCCCGCGATAAGCGGGGGACAGCCACCCATTGTTGCCCTAAGAAGGGCAATAATGGGACGCAAGAGCTTGGCAGTCCCCGTTTGTCGCTTCTGTTTTCGTGGGCATGTGGCTTTCTCAACGGCTCCACAGACCCGTCTTTTCGTTTCTCACACCCGTCATTCAATACCAGGCCTCGCCGACCCGCTCTCAGACTGCCCGCAACGTGGGCAGTGCTTGTCGGATGAGACCCGTGATCCTCTCCGACGCGGTCTTGGCGGTTTCGATGACGTGGGTGTGGGTGAGAACCTGGCGATTGCAGCAGTTGTTGGTGATGCATGAGATGGCGGCGGTGCGGATGCCGAGGGCGCGGCATCGGTCTATCTCCGGGGCCGTGCTCATGCCCACGGCGTCGGCGTCCAGCCGCTGTAGCATACCGATCTCGGCCCGCGTCTCGTAACACGGGCCGTGGACCCACGCGTACGTGCCTTGGTGTGCGCATCCCGGTACCACGAGATCCGGTTGCAGCGTCTCGGGCGCGCCCGGCCATCCGCGAAATCCCATCACCCGAAGACGTTCGGCCGCCATGGTGTCGCCCGGCGCCATGTCTTCCCGCAGGCCACCGGCTGCATTTGTGAAGACGATGGTGCGTACACCGAATTCGGCCATGGCGTCTACGGTTCGCGTCACCTCGTCCAACGGCAATCCTTCGTACGCGTGCAACCGGCCGCATTGCGCGACAAGAGGGGTCTCTCCACTGAATCCGTGGATGAATCGGCCCGCGTGGCCTTGTACAGTGCTGGCCGTCAGCCCGGCCATGTCGGCAAACGCGTCATCTCGCGTGACACGATCAAGGAGACCTGACAGGTCCAAACCGGAACCGGCTACGACGCCAACGGGATGGGATACGTCCGAACCGCTCATCAGGTCTGCCAGGAGTTGGGAAAGAAGAACCGGCGGTACAACTGCAAGGCGAACTGGTCGGTCATGCCAGCCGTGAAATCCAGGGTGCGCCGTTCGAGACTGTCCTCCGGGTCCCCGTCGGTACTCCCCTCCACCGGATTCTCCAGTAGATGCAGGTACAACTCGCGCAGAATCTTCTTGGCTTTAAGGATTTCCCGGTGGATCGCGTCGGACGGATAGAGGTAGCGGTACATCCACGTCCGCAATTCCACCGTAGCCTGACGCACCTCCTCTTCCATGGCGATACGTCCTTCGCCGCTCGCCGCTACGAGGGCGCCCACCATTCGGTTGATGCGCTCCGACGACGTGCGCCCCGCTACCCGCAACGCCTCGGCGGGCAGGTCGTCGAGTGACAGCACTTTGCCGCGTACGGCGTCGTCGATGTCGTGGTTGATGTAGGCTACCGCGTCGCACACGCTGACAATGTCGCCCTCCAGCGTGTAGGCGCTGCGCTCTTTCGTGCCCAGCAGGATTGCCTTGCCCCGCGAATGGTTGGCAATCCCGTCGCGCACCTCGAAGGTGAGGTTGAGGCCCCGGCCGTGGCGTGTCGATTCCAGCTTCTCCACCAGCCGGACGCTCTGGTCCGCGTGCGAGAATTCGGGGTCGCCCACCTCCTGCAGCGCCGCTTCCCCCGCATGCCCGAAGGGCGTGTGGCCCAAGTCGTGGCCCAAGGCGATGGCTTCCGTCAGATCTTCGTTCAGAAAGAGAGCCCTAGCCACTGAACGCGCAATCTGGGCCACTTCCAGAGTGTGGGTGAGCCGGTTGCGGTGATGGTCGTCCTCCGGTGCAAGGAACACCTGGGTCTTCCGTTCCAATCGGCGAAAGGCTTTGGTGTGGAGGATGCGGTCGCCGTCGCGTTGATACACGGTTCGGAATTCGGGTTCCGGTTCGGGGCGTTCGCGGCCGCGCGATTCGCAGGCCAGCGCCGCGAACGGACTGAGGAAGTCCCGCTCCCGCTGCTCAAGCTGTGAGCGAACCGTCACTGAAGGCCCTCACTTGCCGCGGGCAAGACGCCGCGCCAGTTCGCCGGGCAGACCCGCTTGCAGGATCTTTTTCTGGCAGGCTTCCACGTCGTATTCGACGCGGCAGAACTCGAACGTCATCTTCTGCGCGTCGAACAGACCGAACGCGGCGCGCGGATCCCGGTCTCGCGGCTGTCCCACGGCGCCCGGGTTGATGAAGTAGCGGTTCGAGGGATGCAACTCGCGGATGTTGGTGCCGTCGCTGGGGGGGGCATTGCCCTTCTCGCTGAAGAACGAGGGGCGATGGCTGTGGCCGAAGAAACAGGCGTTCACTTCCCGCCCGTTGAGGTACTCAAGCTGGCGCATGGCGTCCAGCCAGTCGATGATGTAGTCGTCGCGGCTGCTCGGCGACCCGTGGACCCCCACGTAGCTGCCCCGAAACACGATCTGTTCGGGACAACTGGCCAACCACTTCCGATTGTCGTCGCGCACGCGGTCGAACTGCCACTCAATGGCTTTCTTCGCGGCCGCGCGGAAGAACCACGGGTCTTCCAGGCCGCACACGGCCGCGTCGTGATTGCCCATGACGACCGGGATCTCACGCTCACGCACCATGTCGACCACTTCGTTGGGGTTGGCGTTGTACCCCACCAAGTCGCCCAGACAGATGGTCTTGTCCGGCTTGAGCGCGTCAATCTGCCGAAACACAGCCGACACCGCCTCCAGATTGGCGTGCAAGTCGGCGATAATCGCTATCCGCATACGTGATATTCCACAGTGCCGAGAGTCACCGTCCAACCATCGTTGGATGTGGACCAAGGTGCTCCACCCGGCTCATTCGTCTCTGTTCCGCGGGGGCGTCAGGGATTGCCCTCCGCTTGCTTCTGTTTCTGTTTGTCGCGATCCAATATTTTCCGCAGTTGCAGCGCCTTCTTGCGCGCATGTGCGTTCTTCGGATCGACCTTCAGGATACGGTCCATATACGCCAATGCTTCGGCGTACTTCCTGCTCTTGATGAACTGGACGCCGATGTTGTATTCCGAGGCCAGCATCTTCCGGCGTATCCGTCCCGACTGGGGAAACTTCTTGGCTGCCAGTCCGTACTGCTCCAGGGCCGCCGGGTAGTTGCGCGTCTCGAAATAGAAGTCGCCCATCGTCTCTTCCTGCGAGAGATCGTCGGACACTTCTCGCTTCTTCCGTTCCTCCTTCTCTCGCTCGCGCTTTTCCTTGTATTCATCCGGCGTGTACACCGCCTTTACCGCCGACGCTTCCACCAGAATACTGATGTTGTTCGTCGTCGGATCGGCCGGGATGAGGTGGAACCGGGCGTCGTTCAGGTTGTACGGATGCACCGTAACGCCGCGAAGCACCTCGCCGTCCGTGAACTCCACATGCAACTCGTTGCCTTGCGGCGTCCACTCCCGATAGCGCGTAGCCTTGTCATACTTCCCGTCGAAACTCTTAACGTAAAAGACCGCTTTCAGGTCTTCGAATCGAATCTGCTCTGTTGCGCCTGACGAAACGCCCTCGTTGTCTACCATGTCCAGATGGAACGCCGTGTCCTTCGAGTTCAGGGCGTAACACATCCCGCATTTCGTCGCGCCTTCCTTGTACCGCACCACCAGCCGTTGCCGGGCGTGCCGTTTGCGCGACAACTCCTGCTTCTTCGCCAGCCGCTGTTCCCGCTGCCGCTTCGTGTCCTGGCGGTGGGCGCGCCACTCGTCGCCCGCGTTGGCGGGACGGAGCTCTTCAATGAAGAGGCCCATCCGTCCGACTTCGTTCATGGCGTCGGATTCGGAGTCCGCCTCGATGAGACCGAACGTCTCCTTGCCTTCCGAGTCGATTCCTTTGTACGCGAACTTGGCCACTTTCACGTCCCCCTGCAGATCACAGGTCTCCGCCAGGACAGACATCGAGGCCACTGTGGCTTCCGCCGCCATCGGCACGCCACACTGGGAATCTACCACGTCCTCGACTATCCGTCAAATGGCGAAACCCACCTAACCCATTGAATCGAAAGCGTTTCCGAGCAAAAATCACATTTCTTCAACGAGCAACGCGGCCCGCAGCCCGGCCGGGCCTCGGTAATACGTCAGCAGAGGTCAAATGTCGCGGCATCGCCGCAACATATAGAAGTGTAAGGGATTGATTGGGACATTACAAGTCATCCCCAGAACGTCTGGTAACGAGTTGTGGCGCGGTTGAAGTGCCTGGTGACGCCTGAGTTCCGCTCAGACGCGCCAACACCTGCAGGGTGATGGGCGGTCCCGGGGAATGAGCGCGTCTGAGCTTTGCGTGCGCGCCACTTGGTAGTCTCACGAGACGATTCGGGCCATCGATGAGGCCGCGCAGTCCCGTCGGATCAGCCCGTGTAGCCGGCGCCGGCCGTGGCCTGGACCACCAGCATCGCATCCCGCGCGTCGTCCCGAGAGCGCCCCAGATGCCCTTCGTAGTACTCGCGGGTCACCTGATCGCGGAACGCGTCCACACGGTCATCAGGCA
>JAAEQP010000064.1 GCA_024231375.1 bacterium
ACATCTACTCGCTGGGCGTGTGCCTGTACCTCATGTTCACCGACCAGTATCCTTTCACGGCCGACAACCTGGATCGTCTGTACCAATGCCATCTTCGATTCAAACCGGAGCATCCCACGACGATCAACAGGCGATGCCCGAAGAATCTGGGCGACATCATCATGAAGATGCTGGAGAAGGAACCCGAGGACCGATACGAGAGCTGCGACCAACTCCGCATCGTTCTTTCGGACGTCGGGCGAAGCCGCATTTAGCGGGATCGCCGTTTCCACCAGTCCCAGCCCCCGCCGCGCGTCCGTCGGGTGGGTAGGCCGGAGCGATGCGCCGGTTGACCCGCCTCGAAGAGGCATGCTAGGTTTCGTGATGCTCGTGTGATACGCAGAAGGAGCACTTGATGCAGGTAGCCATTATCGGGGCGGGAATTGCGGGATTGACGCTGGCGGACCGGCTCTCGGCCCAGGGCGTCTCCACGGTTCTCATCGAACGGGAAGAAACGGTCGGTGGTCTTGCCCGGAGTTTCACGTACGACAACGGGGTCACCTTCGACATCGGCCCCCACCGTTTTCACACCGACGACACCCGAGTCCAGGAGTACGTGGAAGAGGTCCTCGCCGAGGACGTCATCCTTATCGATCGCAACAGCCAGTTGTTCCTGTTCAATAAGTACATCCCCTGGCCCATCACGCTGAGCAGTGTTCTGGCCCTCCCCCCCCATCTTCTCATACGGTCAGCCCTCGACCTGGTGCGTCCGCGCAAGGCGAGAACCGAATCGTTTGAGGACTACATCATCGAGCGGTACGGCCGGACCCTCTACAAGGTATTCTTCCAGCCCTACACCGAGAAGTTCCTGAACTACACGTGCGAGAATCTCCACAAAGACTGGGCAACGACCGGCATCAGCCGTGCCACCATCGACAACAAACTCGACACATCATCCCTGTTCGGTGTGGCGAAATCGGTGTTGATGGGTGCAGGCGACGACCCCAAGTTCATCTATCCCGAGTCCGGCGGCATCGGCGTGTTTCCCGACAAACTCGCCGCACGCATCGTAAGCCGTGGTGGACGCATCTTACTGTCCAGCCAAGTTGACCGATTCGAACGCGAGAAAGGCGCGGCCACATCCGTGATCACCGACTCGGGCGAAGTCATCCCAGTGGATCACGTGTTCTGGTCCGGGTCGCTGGAATCGCTCCGCGACGTGGGCAATGCACCGGATTCAGTCCCCCGCGTCCACTACATGTCAACGATTCTGTTCAATTACGTGACAACCCACCCCATCGACCAGGGATTTCAGTGGTGCTACTTCGGCGACGGCGACATGGAGGTAGACCGAATCTGCGTGCCGCGCAACTTCAATCCCAAGCTGGCGCCTGCGGGCAAGGAAGGCCTGTGCATCGAGATCTGCTCGTCCGAGACCTGCGACGCCTGGAAGGACCCGACGCGCCTGGACTGCGTGGTGGAGACATTCCTCCTGAAAGCGCGGCTGCTTGAGGGGTTGGACAGCGTCGAGGATTACCACATCGAACGCATCCACGACACGTACCCGCTGTACGTCCTCAACTATCCCCGCAAACTCAGAGCGTTGTTCGATTGGATTCACGGGACGTGGCGCAACATGACCCTCGTCGGACGAACCGGTCGGTTCTGGTACAACAACATGGACCACTCCATCGCGGCGTCGCTGGCGACCGCGGACCGGTTCCTCGAAGACTATGAGAAGGGCGTGTTGCGTGCCGGCGACGTGTATTCGGCCGAAGACCGCTATCTGACCGGCTGACAGACATGAGCGACAACAACGATCACTACCGCGGCCTGGTTGAGAACGGAAAGCGTACCCGGTTCGCCAGTTGCGGATACGCCGACCGCTTCGACCCGTTCATCCTGAATGAGTCCCCCTACCTCCGCAAGGTCTACGGCGATCTTTTTGCGTCGTTCCTGGGTGGACTCGGGTGCGGCCGACTCCTCGACGTGGGCTGCGGCACGGGCATCTACTTCGCGGCCCTGGCCGAACATGCGAAGACCATCGACGCGGTCGATACGTCCAGCGAAATGATCGATGTCGCCCGCGACTACTGTGAGCAGACCGGCCTGGCTCATGTCCACCCGAGGACCGGTTCGGCGGAGTCGCTCGACTATGAAGATGGCAGCTTCGACGTCGTGATGGAAATGGACGTCCTCCACCACGTGACCGACCTGCCGAAGACCCTGGCCGAAGTGGCACGTGTGCTTCGCCCGGGCGGCCATTTCTTCGTATTCGAGCCCAATGTTTGTAGTCCACTCATGCTTCTGGCCCACGCGATCCCGAAAGAAGAGCGCATGGCCCTCGGGCGCAACCGCCCCGGCAGGTTGCGCGCAATCCTGAGTGAACGCTTCGAGACCATCCGCTGGGATGGTGTGGCCGCGCTCATCACCCAGACTGCCGGAATCAAGCGCAGAGCGCTCGATGCGTACCTCGCCGGATGCAGGCTTACGGGCATTCCGTCGCTGTACCCTCGCCAGGCTTGGCTTGGACGCAAGCGATGAGCTACCCCGTCGCCCTCATCAACCCGCCGCTCGTCCACTCGACCGGCGACCTGTACGGCAACATCCCCTTCATGCCCACGGGGCTGCTGTACCTGGCAGGCTACCTGCGAGACAAGGGCGTGGAAGTTCGCCTGATCGACGGATTCGGCGAAGCGCCCAAGCGACGGTACCGAATTGATGACCGTCTCAGCGCGGACGGCCTCACGGAGGACGAAATCGTCGAACGTGTACACGGCGAGCCGGTGGTGGGCATTTCGGTCCACTCGGGCATGTCCCACTCCATCGCGCTACGGCTGGCTCGGAGGGTGAAGGATCGCCACCCGTCGAGCGTCCTCGTCGCCGGAGGCAATCACGCCAGCGTACTCTACAAGGAACTCCTTGAAGGAGGATTCGACTACGTCTGCCTGGGCGAGGGCGAGCGGGTGTTTTTCTCACTGGTGGAATATCTGCGAGACGGTGAGGGCACGCCGACCGAGATTCCTGGCCTGGCCTGCCCCGGCGCAACGCCGCTTCCTCCCGAATTCGAGGAAGACCTGGACCAATTCAGCTTCGCGGCCATGGACCTCCTGCCCCTGGACAACTACTGGGGCATCCGCATGCAGCACGCCCCGGTCCAGGGCCGCTACGCGGTGATCACGACCTCGCGGGGTTGCGTCTATAACTGCCGCTTCTGCACTACGCCCCAACTCCTGGGCCGGCGCTGGCGTACCCGGTCCGCGAAGCATGTGGTCGACGAGATGCAGACGGCGGTCGAGAACTACGGCGTAACGGACTTCATCATTCAGGATGAACTCTTCGGGCGCAGACGGGATGTCTCCCAGGAACTCGCGGAGGAGATCCTCAAGCGCGGTATGAAAGTGCGCCTGTCCCTTCCCTCGGGCATCAAGGTGGAGAACATGGACGAGGAAACGTTGACCTTGCTCCATCAGGCAGGGCTCAACTACCTCGTGTTCGCACCGGAGAGCGGATCGCAACGGGTCCTTGAGAAGATGCAGAAACCGATGGACTTCGACACACTTCTCCAGCTTGCTGCGTCTGCCCATCGCTTGAAGATCAAACTGAGTTGCGTGTTCGTTCTTGGGTTCGAGGACGAGACCGACGAAGACCGCAAGCTGACACGGTCGCTTGCGCTGCGGCTGACGCGCATGGGCGTCGAAGAGATCAGCCTGTTCATATGGTCCCCGCTGCCGGGAGCGGACGCGTTCGAGAGCGAGTCGGGCTGGTCGCGGTACGAGGAACTGAACTGGAGTCCGTCCTGGCGGGCAAGCTACCCGGCTCTGGTGCGGTTCCGCGGAAGGCTCTATTTGGAATGGCTTCTCACGAAGCTGCTGTTTCACCCGCTGGCCACCATCCGATCGGCGTGGAACGTGCTGACCGGTCGTTGCGAGTTGAAGTCGGAGATGGCACTCCGACGAATGCTCCAGTCGCGCCTACCCTTCCTGAAGTAGTTCTCGCGTCATGCGGAGACTGAGACGTTGCTCCCCGTGGATCGTCCGCGGCGCAACAGCATGACGGCCCACGCCAGAGCGGACAGTAGCGCCCCGATACTGACCACAAATCCGCGCACCACGCTCCCTGGGCGGAACTCGAACCGCACCTCGTGGCTGCCGGACGGGACGACGACGCCGCGAAGGATGCCGTCGGTCGGCCACACTTCCGTTGGTTCGCCATCAACCGTGGCTGTCCATCCCGGATAGCACACATCGGTCAGAACCAATAGGCCGGCAGTCGCCATGTCGGCGTCGACGCTCACGTCGTTGATGCCTCGGTTCACCACGCGAATGCGGTCGGCGACCGTCGAAGGGGCGATCACCGCCGGATCGAATGCGCCGGTCACGACGGCCCGGCGGCGGTAATCGAACCCAGGCGTTCTCAGCGTCGTCAGTGCGTCGTCGAACGAAGGGCACATTTCAGCCTCGTGAACGGCGAACACCTCCGGCATGGCGCGCCGGTTCTCGTACACCACAAGGCCTTCCACCGTGGACTTCCGGAAACGCGTCCCCCCGGCTGCAATGTCGGCTTCGGGATACGCCAGCGGCATGTCGCGTGTGACAAGATGGCGAATGTTGAGCAGGTCCAGGGCAATCAACGAATCCTCGTCCACCCAGTCCTGCGCATAGACGTTCCATAGCCGGTCGGCCTCCAAACGCCCGTCGGGCGACATCTCAACAAGGTCGATCGTGGCCAACTCGGTCAGCCATCGAGCGTAGTCCCCGAGCAACAGCGTGTGGTTGCAGCCGATCATACGATCTCCGGCGACGAGTCCTTGCGCGGAGATCGCTTGGAACGCGGAGTCGCGCGGCAAGAACACGGCCACTCGGTCGGCATCCTCACGATTCGTCGAGAACGTGGCGTACTCATCCGACAAGGCATAGGCGGAAGCGTCCTCGACGTGGGACATGGCGGGTAGGGCGACGAGGTTTTCCAGCGCGACGATGACTGCAAGCACCGGCACGGCCCAACGCGCGCCCCGAGTGGATCTCGAAGCAATGGTGACGGCGCCCAGCGCGAGCGCGACAACCGGCAACACGACGTAGACGGATGCCCCCCCCCCCCAGAGCACCCGGATCGTATAGAGCGCGATGAGTATCCCCAGCCCGCCCCAGACCCACCGGCGCGCGTCGCCACCGTTTGTCTGGAACCGGTCGATCGCGACCCCGGCGAACAGGTAGAATCCGAAGGTTGCGTAGTCGAACATGCGCATGGGGATTCGGGCCTGACCGATGAACGGGACATGCTGAACAACACGGGCGATCCCGCTCTCGGGCCAGGCACAGAAGGCGATGGCGAACAGGGTGACCGCGGCCAGCGTTGCGCGGCGCCAGTCGCACCGGCCCATCACCCCGGCAAGCATCAGGCTGACGGTAATCGGCCCGGCGAATACCGCATTGTGGCCTCCATGCACCGGGTCGAGGAGCAAGGTCCGCACGCAGTTCAGCAAGAAGCCGCTAACGCGCAGTTCGCCGAGGGTCAGAATGTAGTCGATCGTCACGCCGGCCGACCGGACCGAATGGTCCATCAGATCGCCGCCAGCCATCCACTGGGCCGATCCGATACCGGTACCCAGGATCACGGCGGTCAGGGCGAGCGTACCCTTCCATGCCGTTGCCTTCAGCGTGTCGGCGCCGGTCCGAAGCTGGTAGAGCAGGGCCACCAACGTCCCGAAGCCGAGCCAGGTCAGTTCGAAGAGGAACATCTGCGGGTCGCCGCCCAGGATCTGAAGGCCCAGGACAAGGCCCAGACCCAGTGCCCACATGGTTCTCCCGCTGTTCAGGATCCCGATGAGGAGTGCGACGACCAGGGGAAGCCAGGCGAGGACCCGGATCTGCCACAGGTTCCCTCCCCACGTCGGCGCCAGCAGGAATGGCGAGGACATGACCAGAAGCGCGAGCACAAGCGGCGCCAGTCTGCCGCGATACAAGGCCCTCCCGAGAATGAGGCAGTTCAGCCCTGCCAAGAGAATGTGGGCCAACGCGTCCGCCCGATAGGCTTCGTGGAACGACACCAGCCCGAACAGGGGGGTGGTCGGGTACAGTGCTCCGGCGCAACCGACCGCGAAGTTCGGGTAGTTTGCCAAGGGGTTCCACAGCGGAAATTCGCCGTTGAGCAAGTGGTGGGCCGTGAAGGTGAATATGGGCCTGGAGAGAAGGAGCATGTCGCCGAACCATGACGAGAAATGCTTGCCGGCGAACAGACAGCGCCCGAACAGCAAGCACCAAAGCGCGACCACGACACCCACGTCGAGGAGGACCCGGCGGAGCCGATCAACCGGTACGGTGCGGTTTGAAGGGTGTGTCTCGTTCGTGCAGGCCATGTCCCACCTATCGCGCTGCCGTCCCACCGGACGAAGCCTTCGCCATGCGACGATCCGGGTCGCTGGGCAATCCAAAGGCCCCCGGTAACGAGCGGAGCCGAATCGTAGCACAGCGTTCCGTTTGAGCACAAGGGCACGTCCGGCGACGATGACGATCATCCGCATGTTTCTGTGCGGCAGATGGTTGAGGCGTTCCGGACGGCCGGGACCGGCAGGGAAGATCCTTGACTTGTAGAAGACCTTCTGCTAGCATTGAGCCAATGGGGTTCTAACAACTAAGTAGAGTGAACAAAGGGGTTAGCACTGTGTTCTGGTGGCTCTATCTGATCATTCTGATGATGATGGCCCGCTTCTTTCTCTTCTGGTTCATCCCGTAAGGGAGATTCGGCATGTTCGCGCGGGTCCCGAAGGGATTGGTGCGGACACCGGAAGGGTACGTAGCGGCAAGGGGACATGGCAGGCGTGACGCAGATAGTGTGTTCGCGCGTTGCCGGAAATGTGTTCGGTTTCGGCAGGAGGAGAGACAGATGATATCGTATCTGATTACGTTTCTGTGGCAGATAATTCGGTTCTTCCTCATCGTGGGGATGGGGTTGTTGACCTAACGCGCTTCGCCCCAAGAGAACTTCGACCGCGCAGCACACGCTACCTGTGCCTTGGTGGCGATGTTGTTGCATTGGGCATGGCGATTGGGTAATATAGTTGACAACATGAGAGGGGCCTTCGGGCTTACTTAGGAGGGAATATCGTGGAGAAGATCAGTCCGTTCGATTGGAGCACAGGGATTGGCAGTTGGTTCCTTGGCATTCTGCAGTGGCTGTTCCCGTGGCTGATTTCCTGGCTGTAGGATCCTAGCCGCGAAGCGTCTACGGCAGTTGCACCATGCGTGCGCGACCGGCGGGCGCCAATCCTTCATCAGAGACTACAGGCGGATGACTTCGAATCGAGGT
>JAAEQP010000065.1 GCA_024231375.1 bacterium
CACTGGGCCGCGAGCTTCACCTTGAAGAGCAGGAACTCGTCGTCGATGTAGGCGGGTAGGGGAGAGCGAAGCCGCAGATCCGTTTGTTCGACATCCGGGGCGACGACATGGATGACTTCCTCGTCCTTTCCGCCGAACAGCACCACCGGGCGGTTTTGTGTCATCCCGGACTGCGGATCTTTGAGGAAGAGGTGGTACTTGCCGTGCAGAACGGGGCCAAAGGACACGCGTCCCGCGCCGTCGGTTGTTTCGTCCAAGGTGACCTCGTCGGTACCGAAGAACTTGCCTGAGAATGTGACCACGACCCCCTCAGCGGGGGGGCCGTCGGGCGTTCCTCGGTGCATGACGATGGTTGCGGTCAACATGTTCTCGTCGTCGCCGCTGCTATTCTGTAGGGCGGCGAGAATCGCCTCGTTGGTGCGGCTGATGCCCCCAAAGGTTGTGGCCACGAGCGCGACCAAGACCACAACGGCCAACCCCACTACGACGACTACACCGGTCTGAATCCAATCTCGCATGACCTGCTCCTTCATTGCGTCCCACCACAAGCGCCGGGCCACGCCGGTCGGGTCGCCGAAGCGGTTGAGCACACGTTGCCACACCGTGGCTTCGTCGCTGCACCCCTCGCGTTCCCGCTCCGTTGCCAGCGCTAGGTGGTCCGCCAGTTCATCCAGGATGTCTTGCCGAAGATGCCCCGGTTCATGCCGGTGCGGTTTCGGGAAGCTCCGTTCTGCATCGCCTTCAAACGGCATCGAGCCGCGCCCCCAATACGCCGTTCACCCCAATCGAGAAGCGTTTCCATTCCTCGACTTTTTCTTCCGCTTCTTTCGCGCCTTTCGCGGTGATGCGGTAGTACTTTCGCCGCCGTCCTTCGGGCGTGTCCACCCAGTAGGATTCG
>JAAEQP010000066.1 GCA_024231375.1 bacterium
CCGAGCAATGGGAAAAGGAGCTTGACGAGGCAGCCAAGACCATGGGGGATGGCCTCGTCGTGGTGGGAGGGCTGCGCGTGTCAAGCGCCTCGCACGCCATTGTCTTGGCCGATCAACCGACTCCGCAGGAAGTGCTCGCGGCGGAAGACCTGCAGATGCATCTCGAACGCATCACGGGCGAGGAAATCCCAATTGTGTCGGACAAGGCATGCGCGGGTAAGACGTGCCTGAGCGTCGGCAAGAACGCTTTTACGGAGTCGCTGGCGCTTGGCATCGACTATGAAGGGTTGGGAGTCGAAGGCATTCGGCTGGTCACGCAAGGGGGCCATCTCGTGCTCACGGGCAACAAGCGCGGGGTGCTGTACGCGGTGTACGAGTTTCTGGAAGAGTATTTGGGATGCCGGTGGTTCACGACCGATTGCGCCACGTGGCCCACGGAGGGCGCGCTTGTTGTGGGCGACCTGGACGTCACGTACGTTCCGGCCCTCGAATACCGGGACACGGACTATCCTTGCTGCCGACCGCCCGAATTCGGTGTGCGCAACCGCCTGAACGGCAAGTACGCCCATGCGACGGAGCAATGGGGCGGCAAGGTGGACTACCGCGGGTTCGTCCACACCTTCCACAATCTGGTGCCGTCGGCGCAGTATTTCGCGGAGCATCCGGAGTACTTCTCGGAAGTCGGCGGGCAGCGCGTGACTGAGCGGACGCAACTCTGCCTCACGAATCCGGACGTACTACGAATCGCGACGGAAACAGTGAAGCGGTGGATCAAGGAATCGCCGGGGGCGTCCATTATCTCGGTGTCGCAAAACGATTGCCACGGCTACTGCGAATGTACAGATTGCGCGGCGCTGGCGGACGAGGAAGGTTCGCAGAGCGGGCCCATGCTGCACTTTGTGAACGCCATTGCCGATGCGATCGCGGAGGAGCACCCGGACGTCATCATCGACACGCTGGCTTACCAGTACACGCGCAAGCC
>JAAEQP010000067.1 GCA_024231375.1 bacterium
CCGCCACCACGGCGAAACCCGCCGTGACGAACAAAACGTGCGCAAATGATAGACGCATCATGTTAACCACCTTCCTGGCAATCCGGCCGTGCCCCTAGTCAAGAATGACAACCCCGTCTCTTCGCACGGTTCCAATGAACTCTTCCTTCGAATCCACGTTCTGGCAACGCAGCGTGTCTCCCTCGCAACCGTCCGTCATCGCCCGCCCTCGCGTCTGAACAAGCAACCCGCCCACGCGGGCCTCCACGATGACCATCTGATTCCGCTTCACAATCTTCCGCGGCATCACGTGGCGCTTTGTCATGACCGTTCCCGGGAAGATCGTCGAACGCGCCACATACCCCACAAGCTCCTCCGGAAAATCCAACGTTCCCGGCCGGAGCGTCGCAACCGAACGCTTCTCAACACCAAGGTTCTTGGCCGCGATCACCGCCCCACGAGGGATATCCTCCGCCGCCACCACGACATCGGCGTACGCGTCAATGGTCGCCCGGCAGTGAACCGTCTTCTTCAGGTTCCCGTCCACGCGCACTTCCCCGCGAAACGAACCCGCCCCCGCCCATCGATACTGCGGGTTCGGACGCCACACCACCGCCACATCGCATCGGGCACGACCACGTCCTGCGCGGGAGGCGCAACGTCAACGGTCGTATCCTGCGGATTCCACGGCATTTCGAATTCAATGTATCGACGCAGATCCTCGGCCATCATCTCCCGCGTCAACTCGAGGTGCAGCGTATTCGCCACCACGGACCGCGCGCCAGTGACGGCCACGCCCTCCGCGTCGATTCCTGCGTTGTTGATTCGGGCTAGCACCAACGCCGCGTCAAGGCGCTTCGACATTCCCGGCAACGCCGCCGTCGACAGTTCCACCGACGCAAGCGCCTCGGCGTTCTCGCCTCTAATCTCCGCCACGTCGCCCAGCAGGACCTTGGGCCCTTTCACATACACCTCGTCACGGACTTCCACCATGTCTCCTCGGACTACTATCATGTCTTCGGCCCGCACAACATTGCCGAAGAGCATGAGAGCGAACAGGAGCGCCAGCGTTCCGGCTCTGTGCTTGCCTGCGTTCCCAAGAGTCGGTTTCATCACGACAATCTCACCTCTCTACGGCGCGGC
>JAAEQP010000068.1 GCA_024231375.1 bacterium
CACCTCGACGCTAAAGACCACACCCTCGGATTCGCCTCCGTCCCGAAGCCCGACGAAGCTGTGGAACTCCACCGGCTGCTCGGGCAACGTCAAAGCGAAGTCCACCACGGTGCGCCCTTGATTCGGCGGGTGCGTGAACAGGCCGGACTTCTTGACGCCGCCCACAGTGCTTTCTCCCGGTGTGGCGCGCGCGTGGAGGGGGCTGTCGAGTTGCCGCCCTGTCCCGTCCAGGAAGGTGGTCCGGAATGAAGCTGACGCCATATCGAGTGGGAGGGCGACGGTTTTTGGGGTGGCCTTCAGGAGATACACGGCGCCGGGGAATTGGGCGTGGGCTTGGATCCGGTCTTCGGTCGCCGTGGCCGCTTGGGCTTCATGGCCTGACAGCGCCAGAACCCAGTCGGTGTCGCCTGCCACAGTCAGTTCGCCGACGCCGGAGCGGTCCTGTTCGATGCGCGGGCGATACCAACGCGCCCAGTCGAAACTGGGGTTGCGGTTGGGACCGGGCGTCGCGCGTAGCTCGAGCATGATGCGTTGCCCCGCGAAAGGCGTAAGGTCCAAAAAGAGTTCGCTGTGCTGGTCGGTCGCGTTGTGCACTTCGGTGTGCGATACCGCGTCCCCCGCCCGCGCCGTGACGCAATAGGTAACGCCGTCGGTTCCGTTTTCACGCACGGCCCCGGCGTCCATGGCCACGTCAGACACAAACCGGAGGTTCTGTCCCGGTGGCACGTCGAGACTCAGTTGGGCGGAAACCTCACCCGTGTCGCCGGTTTTCCAGGGGGGATGCGCGTGGAGGACATCTCCCTCAGCGGTGAAGGCTCCCCCATCCGGAGCAGTGAGGTCGCCTTTGCTCTCGTGCGGCTCTCCCTTGTAGGGTTCGGATCGGCAGACGGCTTCCTGGAACAGGGCGCAAACATCCACAAGGACGTTCTGGGTCTGCTCCGTACGCACAGAGGCAAGGTCATCGTGCACAACAACAGAGGTCACCCGGAACCCTTCGGGCAGCGCGGCGACGTGGAAGTGTTGCGGGTCCCGTGGTGCGTCGGAATAGGGATACCAGACAGCGGGATCCAATCCGAAAAGGCGGTCATCATCGTAGACCCGCCATCCGGGGATCGTCCCCGGCAACGCGATGGCGGTCACGCCGGTTACCGTCCGAGTGATGGTGCGTCCGTCGCACACGAGACGGTGGTCGTCAGTCCACGCGGCAGCATGCCCGTCGGCGGCCGTGTACGGGAAGACCACGCCGTCCGACCACGGCCCGTCCATGGCGGGGTCCAGCCGGGATTTCTGCCAA
>JAAEQP010000069.1 GCA_024231375.1 bacterium
AGAACTACCGTGGCTGAGCTTGTGCTGAATCGGACGTTGCCGCTGGACGACTCGTGGGATGTGATCGTGGTGGGGGGAGGTCCGTCGGGATGCACGGCCGCGACGGCGGCGGCGCGTGAAGGCGCGAAGACGCTGCTCATCGAAGGCACAGGCGCGCTGGGCGGCATGGGCACGTCGGCATTGGTGCCCGCGTGGTGTCCCTTCTCGGACAAGGAGAAGATGTTGCACCGAGGCTTGGCCGAGAAGGTGTTCACGGAAGCCTTCAAAGGCGTGCCCCACGAACCCAAGGACCGCCTCGATTGGGTCGCCATCAACACCGAGCATCTGAAGCGGGTCTACGACGACCTGGTGACGGACGCGGGTGTCACGGTGCTGTTCCACACCTTCCTGGCCGCGGTTGAGGGCACAGGGACGGTCGATGCCATCGTGGCGGGTAACAAAGCCGGGTTGACGGCCTACCGCGCCAAGGTCTATGTGGATTGCACGGGCGACGCGGATGTGGCCGCGTGGGCGGGCGCGGAATTCGAGCAGGGCGAACCGGACACGGGCGAAGTGCAACCCGCCACGCACTGCTTCACCCTGACCAACGTGGACCACTACGCGTTCAAGACGGGGCCGCGGGTGTTCCCCTGGGTGCCAGGCAACCCCACGCGCATGATCCTCGACTCGGGCAAGTACCCGCGCATCCGCGACGGCCACGCCTGCGACGCCGTGATCGGACCGGG
>JAAEQP010000070.1 GCA_024231375.1 bacterium
CGTCGTCCAACGGCACCCCCTCGTATTCGAACCGCCCCTGTTCGTCACAGACTTCATAGTAGGCTTGCAGCCATTGTGTGCTCCCGGACTTGGCTATGCGGACCCAGGCGTGAGCGATTGCGTGGCTGTTCTCGTCCGTCACGACTCCGGTAATCTCGCCGCCGCGCTCAAGGAACATCTCCAGTTCCGTCTCCTTGCGCAGCGCCGTGCTGTACCGCACGTTTGCTCGCTTGTATCCGGGGCACAGGGCAACGAGTGTGTGAATGTGTTGGTGGATGCCTTCGATGACGAAACGGCCTCCGGCGTCGGCTGTGACGCCCACCCTGGTGTCTGTCCACACCTTCGCGTGCGGAATGGGTTTGCCCGTCGCCTTGTCGAATATCCGTCCACGAAGCAGACTGCGATCCTGCGTCTGGATGTCTGTGCGAACGGTCTGAGATGGTCCCTCGACGACGAATTCGCCGCGCGAATCCGTGTCCGCCTCACCGCCTAAGGTTCCCTTCGCGGCACACAGCGCCCACTGACCGTCCGGCACGCGCAGGTCAAACCGTCCGTCTTCGTTGCTCACCGTCTCCCGGTTGTCGCGCGCGCCATGGCCTGACCGCGCGGCCCACACCCGTGCCAGCGGCAACGGGGTTCCTGCCGGGTCGTACACGATACCGCTGACGGTGTGACACAGCGCATCCGGGACGTCCGGTCCCGGGTATCCCGGCAGGGCGCCTTCCCGGGCAGGCACGACCACGGAGGCCTGCTCCTCCTCAGCCGGGGCCTCTCCACTGACGGCGGCAGGAACAATCTCCGCATCCTCGTTGGCCTGATCTGCGACATTGCTGAGAGGCGTGGGTGGGTTTTCGGCCACCGTGTCTAGGGTCTGGGTCTGTGCTTGAATAGTCGTTTCCACCGCCTCCTCATCGA
>JAAEQP010000071.1 GCA_024231375.1 bacterium
AGTGCGATTGCCCTGGGAAGTGGACTCAGTGGACGTAGTGGACGGAATGGAGTGGATAGACGGAGGGGGCAGTCGGGGCTAGGCCTAGGAATTGACCCGAGGGCTGGCAGGGCCTACAATCACGAAGCTTTGCCTCGCACTACGCGCGAGACGGTTTGTTCCAATAGGCGACGGTGCCCAAGCGCCGCGCAGAACTGTATGGAGAGTGTACGTATGAGTAGGCGCATGTCCCGTCGTTCATTTCTGAAGGGCACAGCCGCGGCCGCGACTGTCGGTCCGTTGATTGTTCCCCGGCTGAGTTTTGCGAGTCCGCCGTCTAGCCGGTTGCAGCACGCGGCCATCGGCGTTATGGGCAAGGGACGCAGCGACCTTTCGTCCATCTACAGCCATGGCAAGGTCGATATTGTCGCTTTGTGCGACATCGATGAGAACAACCTGAAGCAGGCAGCCCAAGCCTTCCCGAAAGCGCGCCTCTATCGCGACTGGCGCGAGATGTTGGATAAGGAAGACAAGAACATCGACTCGGTAGACGTGGCCACGCCGGACCACACGCATGCGCCGGCTTCGATGGCTGCCATTCAGCGGGGCAAACATGTGTTCTGCGAAAAGCCGTTGACCCATGAGGTGTACGAAGCCCGCCGCTTGACGATTGCCGCGCGCAAGAAAGGCGTGGCGACGCAGATGGGGATTCAGATCCATTCGCACGACGCCTACCGCACGGCGGTGCGTTGGATTCGCGACGGGGCCATCGGCAAAGTGAAGACCTGGCACTCGTGGTGCGGCGCCAGCTATACCACGGCCGATAAGAAGCGGCCCGCGGGCGAGGATCCCATTCCGACGCACGTGGACTGGGATGGTTGGCTGAGCGTTGCCCCGTACCGGCCGTACAAGAAGGATGTGTATCACCCGTTCAAATGGCGGTGCTGGCGCGATTTCGGTGGCGGCGCAACGGGCGACTTCGGTTGCCACATATTCGACCCGGTGTTCACGGCCCTCGAAATCACCGCGCCCCTCTGGGTGCGGTCCAAGCCTGAATGCTTCAGCGAGGAAGTCTGGCCCGCGTGGAACATCATCGACTACGAGTTCCCCGGCACGGCGTTCACGACCGGCGACACCATCAAGGCGTCATGGCGTGACGGCGGCAAGAAGCCTAAGGCCAAATGGTCGCCCCACCTGCCGGAAGGCCATGAGCTGCCGGGTAGTGGGTCGATGATCGTTGGTGAAGAAGGGACGCTTATCATCCCTCACGTGGCCGCGCCGATTCTGTATCCGGTGGAGAAGTTTAAGAACTACGCCAAACCGGAACTCAAGCCCTTGAACCACTACCATGATTTCGTCGAGGCCTGCCTGGGCAACTGCAAGGCGGGTGCGAACTTCGATTTTTCGGGTCCGCTGACGGAAACGGTGTTGCTCGGAAACATCGCCAGCCGGTTCCCGGACGAGACGCTGGAGTGGAACGCGAAGAAGCTGAAGTTTAGAAACAGCGACGATGCCAATGATTGCATCCGCCGCAAGTACCGCAAGGGCTGGCGTGTGAAGGGACTTCACCCGTGGTGGGAAATCTAAGCGCTTAGGCGGGTATTGAGCGCGAGCATAGACGGCGCGGGGATCCAGACGGGTCTTCGCGCCGTCTTTTTTAAAGTCCATTCTCACGCTGAGGCGCTGAGACGCTGAGGAGAAGAAACGGAGAGGGAGATGAGGGGATTGTTGGAGATGGGGAGATGGGAACCGAGACCGGCGAGGGCGCCGGTCCCACACCTTCAGACCGTCGGAGACCGCGCCGGAGTGATCCGCTGGAGCCGAGGCACCTTCACTGTGTACGATAGCAAGCCAGGACCCCTCGGAGGAACTGGGATGTCCAACGCGAAGGTCTCTGAAGAATTGAGGAGTCGATCATGTCGCTGCATATAGTCCTTCCGGTGTTGATGCTCGTACTCACAATCGCCACTACTACGATGGCTCAGGAAGCTGTCGATGCGCGGCACTACGTCGCGGCCATCGAAGAGGACCGGTTCCACGGGTGGCCCGCGAACAATGGCGCGTGGCAATGGGGCAATGAAATCCTGGTCGGCTATACGCAAGGTGACTATGACAAGAGTGACGGTCACAACATCAAAGGAATCCAGGAGAGCAAGTTCGCCCGCAGCCTGGATGGCGGCGAAACGTGGAGCATGTTCGACCCGGACAACTTCCTCGACGACGACAACATCAAGTGGAAACCCAAGGGCAAGACTTTGCTCGACACGCCGATAGACTTTGCCCATGACGGGTTCGCCATGCGGGTGTTCGCCACGGGCTACCACGGCAACGACGATCCGGCGGGCGGGTTCTACTACTCCTACGACCGTGGCGCGACGTGGAAGGGGCCCCATTTCCTGGGCGATCTCAACGAACACGAGGAGTTGAAGGGGAAGGTGCTGACGCCGCGGACCGACTATATTGTCACCGGACCCCGTAGCTGTTTTATCTTCATTACCGTGAATCTCAACGTCGAGGAAAGGACCAGCAGAATCGCGTGCATCAAGACGGAGGATGGCGGTCTCACTCTGCAATTTGTGACCTGGATTACGCCGCTGACACCTGAATACCGGGCCATCATGCCCCAGACGATTCGGCTTTCTAACGGCGACTACCTGCTTTCGTTTCGAAAGATCTACGCAGATCAGACAAGGGTGGAAAGCGCCATCGAAACCTACCTGTCGAAAGACGACTGCCAGACCTGGGCCTTTCTCAGCACGGTGAAGGAGATCAAGAACAACTCGAACCCGCCGTCGATCGTCGAACTCGATGACGGCAGGTTGTGCTGTGTGTACGGCGACCGGGACGAGAAACGGATGGCAGGCAAGTACAGCGACGACAAGGGCAAGACCTGGGAGCCCGAATTCGTGATTCGCGACGATTACGAAAGCGTCACCCGATGGGCGGACATGGGCTATCCCCGATTGGTCAAGCGTCCCGACGGGGAGCTTGCGGTCATGTATTACTGGGCCTCGCCTGAGCATCCGCAGCAGCATATCGCGTGTTCGATTTGGAGGCCCTGAGGGAGGGGGGATGGGAATCGTGGTTTCATGGCGACTCGGTCGTCCCTACGGGACTTCCCGTTGGGGGATGTCCGGTCCCCGTCGTGAACGACGGGGCTAAGTTCGGACGTCCGCTACGCGGACTTCTCGTACGGCGACGAACGTTCCGTCGGCGAAGCCACCCACAAACGAGTTTGTG
>JAAEQP010000072.1 GCA_024231375.1 bacterium
ACCGGTCCCGCCCGCGCACCGTCGATGCATGGAACGGGGCATTCCCCAATATGCCCGTGCCGCCCATTGAAGGCGAAACCGTGCTCGGCTCGAAGATTGCCGTGCTCGGCTGCGCGGCGTCGGAGGCCCTTGACCGCATCGCCGACATCGAATTGGCGGAAGGGTTGCCCCATCCCGAGTTCGACGGCGTGTGGTCCCGGAAATGGTCCGGCGCGGGACGCCCGTACCTCATTTCAGGTTTCTCCGAGGACAACGTGGAAGAAATGCTCGAATACGTCCGCCGGGCCAATCTGGCCAGCCTGTATCACAGCGACGCCTTTACGAGTTGGGGACACTATGAACTGAATCCGCGCTCCTTCCCCAACGGCAACGACGGCATGAAGCAGTGCGTCGAGAAGGCACGCGCCCTCGGGATTCGCATCGGCGTGCACACCCTGTCGAATTTCATCAACACGAACGACCCCTACGTAACGCCCGTGCCGGATCCGCGACTCGCGAAGACGGGCGTGAGTCAACTCGTTGCCGACATCGACGCGGACGCCAAGGAAATCCCTGTGGCGTCGCCGGAGTACTTCAACAACGAGCACGCCAACTGGCTGCACACCGTGATGATCGGCCAGGAGCTGATTCGTTACCGCGCCGTGAGCGAGCAGGAACCGTGGATGCTCCTCGATTGTCGGCGAGGCGCGTTCAAGACGCAGAAGGCCGCGCACAAGCAGGGAGACGAAGTCGCGAAGCTGCTGGACCACGCGTACAAGGTCTTCATGCCCAACTTCGAGCTGAGCTGTGAGATCGCCGCGAACCTGGCGAACCTGTTCAACGAAACCGGCATCGGCCATATGGACTTTGACGGCCACGAGGGGGGATGGTCCACGGGCCAGGGCGACTACGGCGTCGAGATGTTCTCGAAGACGTTCTACGACAACCTGAAGCAACCGGTGGTGAACGGCTCCAGCCGGTCCAATTCCTACTACTGGCACATCAACACGGTGGAGAACTGGGGCGAACCGTGGTACGGCGGGTTCCGGGCGAGTCAGGCGGATTACCGGTTCAACAACCAGGCCTTCTATCAACGC
>JAAEQP010000073.1 GCA_024231375.1 bacterium
GCAAGAACGCGGCACCCCGACGATGAAGAACATCGGCTGGGACGATTCGCTGGCCACGCAGGGCTCCAACTTCATGAAGATCGAAGTGGGCGCTGCCGACAGCGGACGCCCATCGGCGCACATCCTCGGTGACTTCGGGACACCCAACAAGTCACGCACCGCGCAGCTCGAATACAAGTACATCCCCAACTCGACCGACCCGCAGGCCCAAGAGTTCCGCGTCATCAACACGGCGGCACGGATCAACGCGGCTGAAATGGACTCGGTAAAGAACGGGAACGAAACGCTCGACGACCTCGCGGCGCGTGCGATGAACCAGGCGGTTGACTCGCTCAACATGGCCCCATCGTTCATGGTGCACTCCGACAAGAACGGCGGTCTTGGAACCGTCGGCGCGAAAAAGAACTTCGCGCTCGGCTACGGCGCGGCGACGACCTACTCAAGTGGTGCGACCTCCGCGACCCTGACCCTCAGCGGCCACTCGATCGGCGCGTTCAAGCGTGACCTGATCATCGACATCTACAACGGTGACACGATGGTGGCCGACAACCTCCGCATCATCCGTATGGATCCGATCAACGACGCGGTGATGGTGGAGATCACCACCAACTCAACCGTGGCCAACCTCGACAGCATCGCGGCGACCCACACGATCTACCGATCCGGAGCCAAGGGCGTCGGGTTCGCGTGTGCGTTCAATGAGATCATCAAGTCCAGTGCAACGGAGTACGCCGCGGACTCATCGAGCCCGTGGATGCGTCTTGACCGCACCCTTGCGGCCAACTCGATCTATGTCCCCGAGCACATCCACCGCTTCGGCGAAACGACCTCCAAGCAGGTTGAGATCACCGACCTCTCGGCGCTGGGTGACTCGATGGAGCCGTACATCGACGGCGACAACAACCGCCCGACCTACCGGAGCTACATGGGCACCCGGATGCTCCAGACCCTCCGCGACAACACCGACGACAGCCAGATCCGCGTTGTGGACGGTTCGACCGACAACGGCACCCGCAAGGTCGGCGCGTCCAAGATCGTGTTCACCCACCCATCACTCGGCGACATCGAGCTCGAAGGCGACCCGTGCGCCCGCGAGGATCGCTTGCTGCTGGTTCCTGACGGCGTGATCAAGTTCAAGGCCGCTGGCAGCAAGGAAATGCGTGTATTCCCCGGCGAGAACGGTGTCTGGGGTCGCGTGCCGGGTGCCAACGCCAACGGCGCGGGCACGAAGGAATGGAAGTTTGAAGCCGACAAGGTGATGACGATGGTTTGCAGCCGCTTCGACCAGATCGCGGCGTCTGTCAAACTCACGGCCTGATCCTGAGCGTCGTGCTCGGCCCCGCTCCAGACGCCCCACAACTCGGGCGGGGCCTGACCGCACACATCTTGTCACCCGTGGAAACGCGGGTGCAAGGTTTATGAGCAAGAACCCGCTCCGACATTTGGTGAAGGCCGATGGGCGACCGATCAGCGGTTTGTCGTCGAGTGCCGTTGCGTCGATGCACCGGTCTTGCAAGAACATCCGTCGCCGCACGGGATGGCAGGGGTGGTATCACCGCTTGCTCGGCACCGTGCAGTTCCACCCCGGAGATCGCGGGATGGGCGGGAGCGTGAGTGACATTGTTCGCGCGAAGGGGAACCAGGGGCGGTACCTGCCGATCGACGAGGATCGGGTGTGCCAAGAGATTCTATCGACCCGCATGAGCCGTGCGAAGAAGGACGAGATTCTGGATCGCTCGGCCAGAGAGAACAAGGAAGCGCTCGACGCGGAGATCCAGAGCATCGCACGCGAGATGAGCCCGGAACTCAAGAGCATCACCGAGTTTGCCCGCCGGAAAGCGGACTCGATCCACAGCCAACGCATTTTCACCATGACCCCAACCAAGCCCGCAAGACGGGCAACAACACTCGTAGGAGTATGACATGATTACTGGACTTCGTACAGCACAAAAAATCACCCCAGACGATTTTGCCGTCGCCGGAACCGGCCACGGGAAAGTGACCGACCTCAAAGACCTCAGCGCCGCAGGATGCAATGTGTGGAGCATCCGCGTTCGCGCGACTTCGGCGGTTGCGGTTACCGAGATTGATCTGGGCGAATCACTCCATGTCGGGGATGTCGTGCTTGGGCACAAGATCACGCAGGGGACAACCCAAACTGTTGGATCCGACGATGTATCGCTTGGCTACGCAGCAGACCCCGACTACCTCGGCGCGCACGCAAAGGCAGGATTGGCAACCGCTGGACTTTCGGTGACGAGCGCCTACGCCACCCCGCTTGTGATCACAACTGAGCGGGCTTTGCAGATTGCATCGACCACTTCCGGAAACGATGCGAGCAACCTGCTCGGTGATTACTACATCCAAATCTGGGGCTACACACCCGCCACCGTTGACCTCACCTGATCGTCATTGAGACATACACCCGCCATGCCATAAAGGAGCATCCACATGGGACAATCAACCGCGTTTCGTCGCGTCACCAATGAACAAAAACCATTCAAGCGGATCACCGTCACGGCGGCGGGGGCGCTCACCATCCCCTCGCTGCATCCGGTTCTCGAACTGACCGCTGGCACCACCTACACCATCACCGATCTCAATGTCAGTGGCGGAACCAAGGACGGGATGACCGTGGAGATTCATGTCGCCACCGGCTCGTCGGCCATCACCTTTGACGAGAACGGGAACATCGAGACCACCAGCACCTCGCTGGCCTTGAGCGGCAAGGACAACGCCAAGTTCCGATACAACAGCGTCGAAGGCAAGTGGATCCAGATTTCAACCACCAACCACTAATCCGTGATGGAAGGGAGGAAGCCCGTTCGTGTCCATCACCTACGACACCATCATGCAAGACGAGATCGCGCTGCTGGTCAGCGGGCGGTCATACACCAACCTGACGACCGAGCAGAAGAAGCTCATCGACAACGGCTGGACGACCGGGAGTGTGACCGGCGGGGCCGTCAAGCGGGCATTGGACTCTATTGGACAATGGGCCGCGTTCTTCACGATGGATTCTTCGGCTGGCATCCCCGACGAGTGGCGCACATGGCTGATCACGCACGCCGCCGCCGGGTGCGCTCAGCGGTTCACCACCGCCGATGATCGATCCATCAAGACCGAACTCTCATCGGCACGCCGCAACGCCCTGACGGGGTACTCGCGGGCGGGGCTCGAGGAATCATCCGACACCGCGCACCTGCTCGGATCCGTCTTGTCGATCCGTCAGTTTGTGGTGTCCCACTGTTTGCGTCTGGCCAAGCCGCTACTCCCCGAACCCTACATGATCGACGAGGCGATGCAGGAGGTTCTTCGGGACACCTGGAACGCCTGCGATTGGTCGTTCCGCGAGCAGACCGTGACCCTCACCATCGGCACCGATTCGAGCGTGGCGGTGAGCGGGAGTCTGATCATCAAGCGGATCACCTCGAAGGTGATTGAGTATTCTGGGGTGGCCAACAAGGGGAACCAGATCACACCCGTTGACGGCGACATGATGCTCTCGCTCCAAGCGTATGAGTACGCCGCCGGTCGCCCTGAATACTTCCGCGTTCGCGCCGATGCGGGCGGGGTTGACGGCGGGGTTCGGTTCGACTTTGAGCGCACCCCCGATCAGGAGTACACCGCCAAAGCCGAGGCCGTGACCTCGATCGGCCCGATGACCACCGCCAACGAACTGGGCGCTGTGATTACCGCGTTCCCGATCGATATGGTGTCGTACCTCAAGAAGAAAACACTGGCGACGGTGCTGGAAAACAACTCGCGCCACAGCGATGCGCGTCCGCTCGAATACGAGTGCGACCAGTTGCTCGGCGATCTGATCGAGCAGCAGAACCCGCTTGCCGACACACCGATGGATGAGAAGCGGCAGTTTCGCCGTGGGCTGGGCCGTGCTCCGCTCCGGCTGGGGGGCTTCACATGACCATCGACAAGCTGATGTACGATTGGCTCAAGACGGAGATTACGGATCTGGTGCGCGAGGGCGACAAGAGCACCAACCTCGAACCCCCGATCATCAAGTACATGTCGGGCGGGTTTGCACGCCGGGCCGAAGCGGGCAGCGCCGAATCATGGCCCAACTCGCAGGTGAGAATCCGCGTGGAGCACCAGAGTTCGGACGCCTACAACGCCGACGCGATGGACGCCGCCGCCGACACGGTGATCGCGGCGCTCGCCGATGAAGTCCCATCACTCTCGGGTTATGTTGCGACGCCGTTGTCGCTGGCCGTCGAGCCGCCTGCGGTGGACACCAACGCGGTGACTTACCGGGACATTGTGTTCCTCACCTCGATCAGCAAGGGGTTCGCCGTTGCGCCGATCACGGGCGGAGAGGGATCGGTGTCGATCGTGGGGCTTGCGGGAACAGGGCTCGGGTTTGGATCGAGCACCACGGCCACAGCGGACTACGAATGCACCGACGAATCGCAGACGGTGGAAACGGTGGGGCTCTCGATGCCGCGGTGCAGCGGGTACATCGATTGGATGCTCGCCGACTCAACGACCCCGCTCCCTGTGGTGGGATCAACGGTCTCGGCGGTGTTCGCGCACACGACGGACTTTGCTTGGGTGGAATCAATCAAGATCGGTTCGGTGACGCCGCGTGTGGTGGTGCGTGATCAGACCGAGTACCAGACGGCCCGGTTCGGGTTCCATGCCGATTCAGCGGCCTCGCCGTTCTTCACGGGGACAACCGCATGACCGACGAACCCACCAACAACACGGAGCATCAGGGCACGGGAAGCAGCGGCATGACCGAGCAGACCGCTCAGAATCTCATTTCCACGATGGAGCGGATGATCGATTCGATGAACGAACTGACCCGCGCGATGCCCGCAGCCAAAGAGGTGGTCGAGCAGATGAAGGAACTCGGCGACGACCTTGAAACCGTGTCGGGAGAACTCGAGGAACTGGGGAATCAGATCGCAAGCACGGCGGCGAGGGGGTAAGCCGTGGCGACTTGCAAACGCAATCCTGGAAAGCGGTCTCAGCGGGTCGATGGCCTGTTGTTGTATACGCGGTTCACCTACTGCATCGACGGACTCGGCGAGGGGTTGTCTGACGACCAGATCCTCGCCATTGGCCGTGACATCGGCAACGCCTACAACGGCCTTGCGAGAAACAAGCTCCCCGATGACGATGGGACATACGACGGCTTGACGAGCCCGAAGTTTGATGTGTTTGTCTCCAACCGGATCCGTGGACGCGCGACGGTGACGGTGACTTGGGGGCGACGGTTTTACAATGTGGGCCCGCTCACCGATGTTGAGGGCGTGAGTGGTGGATCGACGACTGTTGACATCACCATCCCGTACACCGCGACATCGATCCAGCAGCTTGACGGCGTATCGGCGGAGATCGCCGAGGTTCGGGACTTCCCGTTTGTGCGGGGGGCGTCGATCCGGAGGATGCGGCGGATTCTCCCGTCGAGTGTGACACCGGCGCAGGCGGACGAGGCGTTCTTGAGCAACTTCCGCAAGCTCTACCCAGACCGGGGCATCCTGCATGACTACAGCATTCAGGAGATCAACCAGAGCCAGTCGTACATCACCACGGACTTCATCAACTACAGCGCGGTGCGTTCGTTTGATGTGGACAAGATCGAGGCGGGGTCGATCGCGGTCAATGCCTTGCCTGTCAATGGCGAGTACAAGCGCCCCGATCCCAACGGGACTCCGGGGCCGACGCAGGTTTTGCAGCCGGGTGACATTTATGAGACTGGGGGGCAACTGCCGTGGCTTCCTTGACCCAATCGAGCATGATGCGTCCGTCCGAGTACCCCACAACGGGGGCGCTGCTGGCCGGGATTCGCAACGGGAAGATCGCCCGGTACGAGGGCGTGGTGTCGCA
>JAAEQP010000074.1 GCA_024231375.1 bacterium
AACGCAACGGCCATGTTCAACCACAGCAACGTGCGGATGCCGCGCGGGCTCGACGCCGTGCTGCGTTGGATCGTGGTTACGCCCGACATGCACCGGGTGCACCATTCCGTTGACTACGAGGAGTCAAACTCCAATTTCGGATTCAACGCGCCGTGGTGGGACCGGCTTCTCGGCACCTACCGGGCACAGCCTGCCGCGGGTCATGAAGGCATGACCATCGGACTGGAGCAGTTCCTGGACAAGAAACGCCAACCCCTATGGTGGCTGTTGCTGATGCCCTTCATCGGGCGTATGGGCAGATACGCGATCAACCGGCGCGGAGTTTCGCGTTCCTGAAGGGTTGAGGGGAACAGTCGTGGTGGACGCGGCAGGGCGCTACGGCGTATCCTGTGAAGGAGCCTAAGGGGCCAACGTGGGCAAGCTCGGGTCACGGGCTCGATGAAGCGAATCGGGGACGGGTCGATTCGGGGGAATCCTCGTCCCTTGGGGTAGCGAACACGGAGACCACTATGTCGGAGTATGCCAACGTCTGGCCGCGGGGGGGATTGTTCGCGTTCTCGGGAATCGACGGGGAAACGTGCCACAGTGAACCGTTCGTGGCCGCCGGCACGTTGGACGGCATCGGCTGGGATTTCTGGCTGACGCCCCGCGTCACGTTCAGCTTGCACCTGGGCGAACGCCGATTGGAAGCGTTGCGCGGACTCCAGGACTTCTGTTTTTCCGACTGCTGGCGATGCACCGTGTCCGCGCACGAGTGCGACGGACAAGTGCGCGGCGGGTTTGTCGACCGCGCATCCATGACGTTTGTGGTGGACGTGGACGAATCGGCCGGCGAATCGGCGACCCTCACTTGCGACGCCGCGACGGAAGATCGCGATGGATGCCGGGTGTGTTCGGGGGACGGATGGTGGATCGCGATCCGGGAAGACTCCCCCACTCCGTGCCGACGATTCAGCATCGCCATATCCTACGCATCAGAACAGGAAGCCGTGGCCCGGGCCGAGGCAGCCCACGGATCGGACATTGACGAGGTAGTGGCTGCCCGGCTGGCATTCTACGAATCCCTCGATGTGCCGGAGAGCGTGTGGAACGAGAAGCGGATCACCTTCTACAAAGCGGCCGGCGTCATGAAGGTCAATGTGGAGAGTGCGCAGCAGGACATTCCCTGCCGGTGGACAACGCCCGACCGGATGCCCCATCGGCACATGTGGTTGTGGGACTCGGCGTTCCACGCAGTGGGGTGGCAGCACGTGTCGGTCAGCCTGGCCGAGGACGCCATCCGTGCGGTGCTGTCGAAGCAGACGGAGACCGGGCAACTGCGGTTGGCGGTGCAGCCGGGTGTGCCACCCCAGGAAGAACAGGAAACGCAGCCGCCCGTGGTGGCGTGGGCGGTCCACGATCTCTACGAACACAGCGAACGCCTGGAGTTCGTTGAGGAGGTCTACCCGGCGCTGGTTCGGTACGTGGAGTGGTTCGAGACGAACCGAAAGCGTGACAACGGTCTCTATGGCTGGTCGGTCCGGACGGACGCCGACCCGGTCCGCGGCGCGCGCGGCGGCGAATCGGGCATGGACAACAGCCCTCGCTTCGACGCCATTCAAGAGATAACGGCAGTCGACCTGTCGTGCTACCTGGCGGGTGAATGCCTGGCACTCAAGCGGCTCGCCCGTGCTCTGGGCAAGCGCGATGAGGCGGCCCAGTGGGAAGAGCGTCGGCTTCGAATCGCGGAGGCCGTGCGCGAAGAACTCTGGGATGACGAGGACCGGTTCTTCTACGATCTCGATGAGAACGGCCATCTCATCCCCGTGAAGACGACCGCGGGACTAATGGCGCTTCACGGTAGGGTGGCGGACCGCGATCAGGCCGAGGCGCTACGCGTGCATATGACGCACAGCCACGAGTTCTGGACGCCCTTGCCGCTCCCGAGTGTGTCGGCGAACGAGGAATCCTACTCCGAGGACATGTGGCGCGGTCCCGCGTGGATGAACATCAACGTACTCCTGTACGACGCGCTGAAGGACAACGGGTTCCTCGAAGAGGCCCATAATCTTGCCCATCGCAGCATGACGGAAATGGCGCGGTGGTATCTGAACACGGGGTGCATCTACGAGTATTACGATGCCCTCGGAGATATCTCGCCCGCCGAACTGCCGCGAAAGGGCGCCGCAGGCACGGCTGGTGGGACAGGGTTCGGCGTGATCGCGGACTATCATTGGTCCGCGGCCGCCTACGTGTATTTCGCGTATGAGACGGCGTAGTCCGATCCCAGTCGGCTCTGCCGCCTGTTCTCTTTGAATTCCCGGCACGCCTACCCTACAATGCGCCCGTTTTGCACCAATGCACCGAAACGGCGGACAATCCATGAACGAACTCTGGCTTGCCTTCGAGGGGGGCGGCACCAAGACCCGCATCCTCCTGTCGGATACACAATGCAACGTCATCGCCCGTGAACTCGGGGGATCGGCGAGTCCCTTGTATATCCGCCGGGCTCAGTATGCGCGCAAGATCCGGTCGATGCTGAAGCGGCTTCGCAAGGCGGCGGACGACGCGGGCGGACAGGTATCGACGGTGGGTCTGGGCGGGCCGATGGCGGTGGACCTGGTGCAGGACGAAATCCGCGCTGCCTTCGGCCAACCACGGTTCGTGCTGATCGGTGAATCGGACATCGGGTACGCCCTATACCGGCTGAAGCATGGGATCTCGCTGGTGGCAGGCACGGGCGCTTCGGCACGGGCGCTGACCGAGGACGGCCGCAACGGAGCATGTGGCGGATTCGGACCGCAATTCGGCGACGAAGGATGCGGGTACTGGATTGGGCGCGAAGCCGTGGCAGCCGCCATGCGGGCGATGAACGGCCGGGGACCCGCGACGACGTTGACGGATCGGTTGTGCCGGTTCTACGAGGTGCCGCGAATCACGGGGATTCTGCGATACACGGACCACAGCGGACACGTGCCCGGACCGAAGGTGGCTTCGTGCGTGCCGGAGGTGTTCGCCGCGGCGAACGAGGGCGATGCCGTAGCGCTGGGCGTCTGCCGCGAGGCCGGCCGCCAGTTGGGCGACCTCGTGGCGGCGGTTGCGGATCAGGCGAAGTTTCAAACCAGTCCGATTCCTGTGGTGCTGACGGGCGGCGTGTTCAACGGCGGTCCGTTGATACTGACGTCGCTGATGCGGGTTCTTCGTGAGAGCGATTACGAGTTTCACGTGCATCCTCCGGTTCCGGAACCGACGATGGGCGTGTTGGGTTTCTTGCGCATGGCGCGCGAAAAGGAGAATTCCAGTGTATCTGGATAGTTTTTTCGAGGCGGTGGACGGGTATCTGGCGAAGATTAGGGACACCCAGCGGGACGTCATCGAACAGGCGGCGGAAGCCATCGCCGAGAGCCTGGCGAACGGCGGCGCACTACTGGTGATGGACACGGGCCACATGCTGCGGCATGAGGCCTTCAACCGCGCAGGCGGCCTCATGGTGATCGCGCCGTACGCCTACGGCCTGAATATCGAATGCCCCCTCCCACTGCGGGATGAGAACCGTTCGCCCGAGGAGGCGGCGGAACTCGAGTCGCGTACGGTGGGGCTGGCCCTCGACCAGAGCAAGATGAAGAAGGGCGACGTGCTCATCGTCAACTCGAATTCGGGTCGCACGAGCAACGTCGTCGAGGTGGCGATCCAGTGCAAACCACGCGGTATCACCACCATTGCCATCTGCTCGTCGGAACAGATGAAGAACTGTGCGGTGGCCCATGTCAGCGGAAAGAAGCTGTTCGACGTGGCCGACATCTGCATCGACAACTGCGGCCCCCACGGCGATGCCATGCTCGAAGTGAAGGACAACGAGAAGATGTGCCCGGTCAGCGGATTGGCCGGTACGTATGTGCTGTGGGCAGTCCAGGCAGACGCGGTGGAGCGGATGCAGGCGCGGGGCGTGAACCCAACCATTTTCCGCAGTGTCCATGTCAGCGGAC
>JAAEQP010000075.1 GCA_024231375.1 bacterium
GGGCTGTTCGGCGTTGGGCCGGTACTCGCCGAGGGCGATAAACGCAGGCCGCCGATTCTTCCCCGTATCCTCGCGCTTGGACCCCTCGATGTGGCCGTCGTTGTTGTGATGGAGCAGGACGTAACGGCCCTCGGAATACTCGTAGATGGGGCAGCAGCAGAGCGGCTCCGGAATCGGCAAACCGTGGTCGCGCCGTAGCAAGGGACGAGGACTGCACCACGTGCGGCCGTCGTCATCCGACAGACTGTACCAGATGTAGCCCGACATGGTGCGCATGGTGCAGAAGAGACGCTTGTCGGGCAACCGCACGAGGCTGGGTTCTTGAGCCACGCTTAGGAACGGGTTGTCATAGTGGGGAACGCGCAGGGCTTCGTCGCCCCAACCCGAATACGCGATCTTGATGTCCTTCGGTTCGGGGTTGTCGTCGATGTTCTCGAACCGCATGAATTCCACGACCGTTTCCCACGCCGTCCACGACTTGTTGTGCGGTGGCGTGCGCACGGCTATGCTGACCCAGCGCGAGAACCCCGCGAACCACTTGTTCTCAAGATCGCGGATGGGTTTCTGCCACACGATCCAGTTCGAGGGCACCTTGGGATCGGTGTGGTCGTATGGGCTACGCTTCATGGGCACGGTCTGCGGCGCCGACCATGTCTTGCCCATGTCGTCGGAATAACAGGCGTCCATGGTCCCGGTGTGCTGATGGACCACGTCGTCGATGCCTTGGTACTGGTTCCACACGCAGTAGATGCGGCCCGACTTGGAGATGAGGGGAAATCCCCAGCTCGACATGTAGCCGTCGCCCGGTTTGCTTGGCCCCACGATCCGCAGTGGATCGGACCACGTCTTCCCATCGTCCTCGGATCGAGAGAACATGATGCGGTGGTCGCCCTTTCCCTCATAGCTGCTCTGAGTCCACATGGCCATGAGCGACCCGTCCGGTCCATCGAACACCAGGAAGTGCTCGTTGCCCGTGTCGAAGGTCGACCCGTCAACGCTCTTCGGACAGTACACGACGTAGTCGGGTTCACTCCGCGCCATTTCGCGCTTCAGAATAGTCTCCACAGAATCCTCCTCCGCGGCTTCGGCCGACACCCAGGCAAGCGCAATGACGGCCAGCGTCAAACCGAGCGCCCAAGCCCTGCCCAGAGAATCACAGCACAACATGGTCTCGTCTCCCCGTGTTCATTGAGGTCGGGAACAATCCTAGCCCGCCCACAGCGTCGCCCCCGCTCGGCACCGCGCCCTTCTTCGCACGGCCAGCCTACACAACCGGTGGTCAGTACGTCACCCGCCTGCGCGCACAACCACACAGGCCACGCCGCAGGGAGGCACGTGCACGGACACGGTCTTCTCATCGTGGGCCACGACAGCGTCGCCCAACAGGTCACGCACGAACGCGTAGCCCTCCAAAGCCACGGTCTCCTCGGCAAAGATGCCCTCCGGATTGAGGAAGAACCATGCCTCGCTCGTACCAAGTACACGCCGCCGGCGGAGCAAGCGGCCGAACTGCTCACGGCGCACGCCCGCCAGGTCCAGGATTCGAGCGAAGAACGCTTCCTGTCCTTGGAGCCGGTGGGCGCGTGCGCCATGGCCGAGGAACGTACCGGCCAGCATGGCGCGCCCCTGTCCCACCGAATTGATCACACCCACGACCCGGCCGTGATGGGTCAGGACCGGCGCGGCCTCGACCGGCTGGAGCGTCTGCAAGTAGACATTGGCGCGCACTTCGCAGCCATTGAGGGGTCCTGTGCCTTCCAAGACGGCCGGAGGGATAGCGTCCTCGGTCCTGCGTTCTTTGGCGGTCCAGCGCGGAGGGACGTCGACGGGTTCACGCACCACGTGTAGTCCGGCATGCCTCGCACCGAACAGGGCGTCGGCCCCATCGGCCAATTGTCCCCGGGGACAGAACCCGTATTCCGTGAACCGTCCGGGACACGCCTCGGACAAGAGGGTGCCGCCTTGCTCGACGAAGACGGCCAAGTCCGTGACGAGTTCGATGCCAAGCGCGATCGGCATCGGCAACACGGCCAAGTCGTAGCCGCGAAGCGCGCCATCCGCCACATCTTCGGCCTCGACGAAATCCACCTGCACGCCCGCACGCCAGAACTCGTAGTACAGTCCGCGGACACTGTAGGCGAGGTGCTTCAACGCGTCGCCTTCGGTGGGCTGGCAGAAATGATAGAGGTCTTCGCTGACAAGAATGGCAACCTGAGCCTTCGGCGGCGCGCCCAGTGAGAACAGGGCCGGGTCTTCGTTGAGGGCACGCGCGATCCGGCCCGCCTCTTCGATGCGGGGCGTGGACTCGCCTTGGGGCCCCAGTAGACCGAACCCGTTGCATTCCCGCCAGAACGTTGCGGCGCGGAGACTGGAGAAAGACAGACCGTTCAGGCCAGCAGCCAGGCCACCCAAGACCCACCGACGGATATCGCCTGGGTCGGGCGTGTGCCCAAGCTGAAGGCCCGCGGCAATGGGCCCGCCCTGAAACTCGGCCGCCCACACGGGGCGTTCATCACCGGCCGCGCTACGCGCCAGGTCCGTTTCCAGGCAGAGCGATTCCCACAGCTCGCGTTCACGGGAGGCGGTGCGTGCCGGCGGATCCTGAGCCCCATCGTCCCACAGATGGACTTCATCCTCTGAGGGATAGAAGTCTGCCCCGTAGAGGTCGAGAGCGCGCGCCCAGCGCCATTCGGCTCCACGGCCCACTTGGGCGTTGGCGACGTTGCAGAGCACGGGACGCCCCTGCGGGTCATGGGTGCGAACCGCCTGTGCCTTCCATTCCAGCACATGCGTGAGATACACATCGTCCATGAAATAGCGCCAGTCCACGAAGATGGGGCAGCAGGCGTCCCCGCGGGGTGGGTCGACCTCGTCCCAGTGGCCGAAGGCCGTTTGCCACGCGTTGTTGAGGTCGCTCAGCGAATCGTAGCGTGTGCGAAGCCATTCCCGAAACTGGACCAAGGTGTGGTGGCAATAGCAGAACCCCAGAGCGCCGCCGTCATTGGAACCGAACCCCACGTCGTGCCACACGTTCCAGGCCAGGATGTTGTCGTATCTTCCCAAGCGCCGCACCACCTCCGCTATGAACCGTTCGGCCACGGCCCGTGCGCCGGAATGGTCCCAGCACGGGCCTGGCTTGCCACCCGACGGGTGCGCGTATTGCGCTGGATCGTTGTGAGGACGCCCGTCGGCGTACACGAGCCGACAGTCGGGGGACTTCCGCCAGAACCACGCTGGGGCCTGTTCCATGGTGAATCCGAAGCAGACGCCGAGTCCCAACTCGTCGGCCCGCTCCACTATGCGCTCGATGCGCGACACATTCACCTCGCCCTCGCGCGGCTCGTCAATGGCCCAGGATTCCTGAACGTGGACCATGTTGAATCCAAGTTGCGCAAGCAAGGGCAAGTCGTTGAGTACTTCGTCCATGTCCGGGTGCGGTTCGCGGTAGACACGGGCACCGAACGGGAATAGGTCGCCTGGGAAACGCAACATCATCATCTCCCTTCGTACATTCTCCACACGCCTACCCACAGTATCGTGCAAACTGGCGAGTTGCGCAAGCGTTTCCGGGTTGTGCCGTGGCGTAGACTCCGGTAGACTCTGGGGCCTGATCCGCAAACACACTGAGGACCTGTCATGAAACGCATCGCTGTACTGCTGGCCCTTGCCGCTCTGCCCGCTCTTGCCGCCCCCGGCCCCATCGACGTAGGCAATGAGAAGCAACTCTTCATCGACGACCTGTTCTTCCAGACAGCGTCCAACGTCACGCTCCGGGTTCACCCCCCGATCAAGACGAACGAAAAGACACTGGAACGCGAAATGCCCTGGGAAGGCGTCACCCTGAATTGGTTCACGGTGTTGGAGGACCCGCGGGGCGCTGTGACCGAAGGCGCCCGGTACCGGATGTGGTACGAATGCTACGA
>JAAEQP010000076.1 GCA_024231375.1 bacterium
GAGGTCTCGCGCTCGTACCCGTAGCATCCCAAATGGTCCAGCCGTAGCGCGTCAATGAGGAAGACAAGCACACTGGTTTTCTCGCTCCGTGCGGGCACGATCTCGCACGGTCCCAGCGCCACCGGCCCCGGGGCTTCGATCTCAACGATGCACTCACCCGCCGAGCCCGTCGGCAGCGCGACCAGACGGTCATACCATACGCCCGAATCGGATGCGGTCTCGTCCAGAAGCACATCGCGGCCCACCGACACCCGCACCTTCAGCGGCACGGAGCCTTCTTCGCGCGGCAACACGCCCAACCGAAGCTGCGCGCCGCCGTCGTTGATGGGTACCGCGATCGCATGGGACCCCGCCGCGAGTTCACGGCCGAGCCGCAACTCGTGGTCCAGGCCGACATGCACCTCCGCCAACTCGTCAATCCGAATCGATTCCGCGGTGTTTGTCTGTCCGCACCCCGTCATCAGGGCAAGTGCTGTCAGGACAGCGACGGCCAGGCACGCGGGCGCACGTCTGCGCGTGCCGCCGTTTCGCAGTTCGGACCCTACTGCTGTTTGTCTGTTCCGGGCGCTCATCGCCGTGCTCCTTCGCCAAGGTCCGCCATTATAGAAAGCCCCGACCTACGCGGCAAACGCGCTTCCGGCAAACGCGTCGGCCTTTTTGACCCCGCCCATCCAAGTCGGTAGGATCGCGCCTTCAACGCACGGCGGACGAGGTCGCCCACGCGCACCGGAAGGAAACAGTGATCCATGTTGGAAGGATTTGTCGGGGAAGGCATCCCCGTTGCCGTATTCTGGGTCTTCGTCGGCCTCGCCATCGTCATCCAGGGGATCAGCAAGTCTGGGTTCGCGGGCGGCGCGGGGATACTGTCGCTGCCGCTCATGATGCTCGTGATGCCCGTCGACAAGGTGTCCGCCACCCTGCTGCCCTTGTTGATCCTGTGCGACATGAATGCCATCTACCACCACCGCCGCAACGTCGTGTGGAAGGTGGTGCTCCAGATCTACCTGCCGTCCATTCTGGGCATCCTGGTCGGCGCGTGGGTCTGGTGGAAGATAGGCCAAGCGGGTGTGTCGGCCTACGAGCCACACATCAAACGATTTGTGGGTGTCATTGCGGTGCTCTTCGCCTGCTATCTCGTGGCGAAAGAAACGGCCATGGCCTGGGTGGATCGCTACAAGCCTGGTACGCGGACTGGTTTGGTCGCGGGTGCGGCGGCTGGATTCACCTCGACCATCGCCCACGCTGCCGGACCCATTGTCAGCCTGTTCATCTTCTCCCAAGGACTGGGCAAGACCCTGTTCGTCGGCACCGTGGCCTGGACCTTCACGCTCATCAACCTCACCAAACTTCCCTTCTACTTGGGCGTAGGCCTGATCGACCCCGGAGTACTAAAATTCGACCTGTGTCTGGTGTGGCTAATCCCCATCGGCTCGTACCTGGGGAAATGGATGCACTACCGCGTGTCGGAATCGCTCTTCAACCGTGTCATCCTCGTCCTGACATTCGTCGCGGGCCTCCAGCTCATCTCGGGCGTCAACCTCGTGCGCGCGGTCCTGGAATGGTTCGTCTAGGGGGCGTTACTTCCCGCTGATGAACAGCTCGACCGCGTCACGGGTAGGCATGGACGGTTGGGCGCCGTGGACGGTCGTAGCCAGGGCGCCGACGGCGTTGGCGAAGCGCATGGAGTCGCTGGGGCTGTAGTCGCGCCATTTGAGCGCCAGGGCCGCGGTGAACCCATCGCCCGCGGCCACGGTATCGACGGGCGTCACCGCGAAGGGTTTGGCGAAGTACTCCTTCTCGCCCAGGTAGTACGACCCGTGCTCGCCCAGTTTCACGACGACTTCGGCCGCGCCCATGTCCCGCAGCTTCGCGGCGGCGGCCTGCGCGTCTTCGAGCGACTTCACGGGAAGGCCGGTCATGGCCTCGGCTTCGGTTTCGTTGGGCGAGACCATGCTGGCCTTTCGAATGATGTCCTCAGGCACTTCCTGGGCGGGACCGGCATCGACGATGGAGAACACGCCCTTCTTCTGCGCCAAATCGAGCACAGCTTCGACCGTCTCCAGCGGGATCTCCAACTGCATCAGCACCACATCAATGTCGTCGAACACGGGGCCCATGGCCTCGATATCGGCTGGCGTGATGCCGTAGTTGGCCGATGGCGTCACGATGATGGAGTTCTGCCCTTCTTCCGCGACCAGGATCACGGCCGTGCCTGTCGGCTCGTCCGGGTGGGTCTTGAGGTGGGTCAGATCGATTCCGTCGGCGGCAAGCGTCTCGCGCTGCATCTCGCCAAACGCGTCGTTGCCCACGCATCCCGCGAAACGGGTCCGCGCACCCAATCGCGCGCCGGCCACGGCCTGGTTTGCACCTTTGCCGCCGGGCACGGTCATAAACGCCGATCCTATCAGCGATTCGCCCGGTTTGGGGCACCGCGGCACCCGGGTCACCAAGTCGACGTTCGCACTGCCAACCACAAGAAGTCGCGTCTGTTTCATGGCCTCTCCCCTGGAATTGGCCTACGCTACCACTTCACAACGCCTGCGCGCAACGCCATGGGCTCACACGGTTTGGACCGGAACCCCTGGCGACAGGCCATATTCATGTCGCAATTCCGCGCCAAGTCTGCTCTTATACACAGGAAGCGCTTCCCGAGTGAACATGTGGGAGATGTAATGGAACCGGATGCCGTACTGGTCAAGGCCGTGGTTGCGGGCGATACCGCCGCGTACGAGACCCTCGTGCGTCGCTACGAACGCGCCGTGCTCGCCGTCGCTCTGTCGGTGTTGAAGGACTACCACGGCGCCGAGGATGCGTCGCAGGAGACCTTTGTCGTGGCCTACCGCAAGTTGGGACAGTTGCGCCAGCCTGCAGCCTTCGGCGGTTGGCTCATGCGAATCGCACGTAGGCAGGCTCTGCGGCTGAGGCGAATGCGTCGGCCCGAGCAGCCGGTGGTGGACGTCGCCGCACGTGGCGAGGACCGCCCTAGCGAAACGGCGGAGCATCTGCTCGCGGCGGTGGCGCGGTTGCCCAAGCACGAGCGACAGGCGGTCATGATGCACTACTTCGACGGCCTGTCCACGGCGGAGGCGGCGGAGGCGTCCGGTCAGCTCCCGGGTACCATCAGGAAGCAGCTATCGCGAGCCCGTGAGCGCTTGCGCGCCCGGCTCGGAGGATTGAACGATGAATGATCGAGAGACGCTGGACAAGGACCTGACTACACTTGGCGAGAATCTGAACGCACGGCCGTCGGTTGCGGATAGCGTCATGCAGCGCATTGCTGCGGATGCGCAACAGCCTCGGCGAACGGGGCGCGCGATTCCTCGGCTTGCGCTGGCCTGTGCGGCTCTGCTGGTGGCGGTCGCGGTATCCTACGTCGTGCTGGACGGCGGACCTACCGACTTGCGCGGTGTCGTGTTGGCTGCCTTGGACGAAGCCCGTAGCGTGCACGTGGCGGCGGTCCGGCTCAACGAAGATGGAACCGAAGGCGATGGCGCGGAGGTCTGGTACGACAGGGAACACGGCGTACTCCAGCGCATGACGTTCCGGGACCGCGAAACCGTCATTCGCGACGACGGGACGTCGCGGCTCGAGTACACCGCTGGCGCCGATTTCGCCCTCAAGACCGAAAGCACAGACGCCATGGGCCTAGTGCGCAAGGTCATGAACGTCGCTCGCATCACCGACGGATACGAGCGCGTCCCTAGCGAGGATCGCGACGTGGATGGCGTTCCCTGCCAGTGCTACATGGACACGGCCTCGGACGGCAGCAGCGTGCAAGTGGCCTGGGTAGACGCGGAGGGCAGGCTGCGGCTTTGTCAGGAGCGGACGCGGGCGGCCGACGGCACGTATGCCCCTGACGAAC
>JAAEQP010000077.1 GCA_024231375.1 bacterium
GCCACAATCAGCTCACTCTCCCCGTTTCGGAAGCGAACGCGGGTGTTTCAGAATGAAGCGGCGGGGTGTGTCGTCAGCGGAGGCGGGTTTTGCCCCGGCGCGGTGCGTGCAGGCGTTCGTTGTCGGGCATTCCCTTCGTAAGGTGTTGCCTTTCAGTATGTTCCAGGGATATGGATTCCCGGTCACTCCCTCGCCTCACCCTTCTTCCAACCGTTGGCACAGTCGTTGCTCTATACCTCCCAGCGGCTGACAGCTCGCGCCCCAGTTCGGGGAAGGGCCAAGCCGCACCAATGGTGAGATGCGAAATGGTCCCCGGGATGGGGCATTGATAAGGAGGTACATCATGGCGAAGGTGATTGGAATCGATTTGGGGACGACGAACTCGTGTGTGGCGTTGATGGAAGCGGGCGACGCGGAAATCATCGCGAATGCGGAGGGTAGCCGGACGACGCCGTCGGTTGTGGCGTTCACGAAGGAGGGCGAGCGGCTAGTAGGTGCGGCGGCAAAACGCCAAGCCATCACGAACTCGAAGAACACGGTGTTCTCCATCAAACGGTTCATGGGCCGCCGCCACGGTGAGGTGTCTGAGGAAGAGAAGCTTGTGCCGTTTGCGGTGTCGGGCGCGGCCACGGGCGATTGCCAGGTGGATGTGGTCGGGAAGAGCTACCGGCCACCGGAGATCTCCGCGTTGATTCTCCAGAAGATGAAGGAGACGGCCGAAACCTACCTGGGTGAGAAAGTGACCCAGGCGGTCATTACGGTGCCGGCTTATTTCAATGATGCTCAGCGTCAAGCGACGAAAGACGCGGGTACGATCGCGGGGCTGGAGGTCTTGCGCATCATCAACGAGCC
>JAAEQP010000078.1 GCA_024231375.1 bacterium
AAGGTCTCGAACTCAGGCGTGGGAACGCGTTCTGTGATAATCCGAAAGGGGCCGCCCGTCGGCACGCCAACGGCCGTGAAGAAGTTGCCGAGGTCCTCGTAGGCGGCTTCGAGGACGTCGTCAACGTCGGGAAAGCCCGCCTCCACCTGGACGCCTTCCTTGAGGCTCACTTCGCAGCCGGTCTTTGTGGTGCGTGTCCAGTGCGGATGCCACGTCATGGGCGCGGCCAGCGCATCGACAAAACGCCAGTCGGACTCGCCAGGACTGGGCGGCGGTCCCTGGTCCGGAACGGCGAGACAGAGATTGAGCGAGCAGAATGCGCTGATGAGCATAGCCACGCCTTCCTACACCTGGAACTCCACCGTCACGATCTTCTTCTTCCCCACCTTGAGCTTCAACGTACCGTCGCCGGGCTCGAGCTTCTCCCGCCGGTCTTCGTTGAGGTTGGTGAGCCACGCTTTCTTGATGGATTTCCAGACCTTGAGGGTGCCTGTTACGGCGCGGTTGTCGGAATTGAAGAGCCGGACGACGTAGCTGTTCTTACGGTCCTCAGCGCGCTTGAAGGCGGTGATCTGCAGGTTGCGGCCGGAGACCTCAAGGAAACTCATGGACTTGGGCAGCGTGCCCGCGTGGGGGCCGACCTGGGCAGCCTCAAGGGGCAGGTTCAGGTCCTCGGCCTCCTGGAAACAGCCGTTCTTCCAGTCGCCGCTGTGCGGATAGATGGAGTACGACCACTCGTGGTCGCCGATGCATTGAGCCTGGTCCATCTCGGGGTAGACTTCCCAGCGCCCGAAGATGGGGCAGTTGCGATACGTGAACGCGCGGAACAGCGTGATGCCCAGCCGCCGGTCGGGCGTGTCCATGGCTTCGTATTCGCGGATGCCGGTGTTCAGAATGGCGAACCCGGCCTTCCTGTCGGTCATGTCGACGAAGCGGTACATGGGGTATTGCGGATTCGGCCGACCAAAGTAGGCGTTGCCCTTCTTCACATGGATGTCGCGCGAGATCACGTCGAAGGCGGCCTCCGATTCGGTGGTGGTCGCTTTCAGGTGCGTGGGGAACATGACGCGGAGGCGGTGGTTGCGGCAGGTGTTGGTGAGCGACGTGGTCACGTCGAGGCGCTTCTGCCCGGCGCGGAGCGTGAACCGGCTCGTGACGACCAGGTCCCTCATCTCCGTGCTGCGGCTGGTGTGACTGTCGTCCGTGTCGCGGAACCGGGCCGTAATCTCGTCGGTGATGCCCGCCGGGATGCGCATGTGGTACTCGACCCGCATCCGCGCGAACAGCGGCCCCGCCTCTTCGAGGGCGATACTGACCGGGAACCCGTGCGACGTAATGGTCTCGTTGTCGTGGGGCTCCATGTGAATCCACGAGTGGCCGGTTTCGCCGGTGTCCTCGAGATAGTGGATGCCGTTGCAGGCACGAC